>NZ_DFME01000017.1:9294-54019 GCF_002375605.1 Hyphomonas sp. UBA3601
TCGAACACGCGGACATCCGCAATGCGGACGGGCGCGTCGTAATTGTGCGCCGTTTCAGCCTGGATATTCTCAAACCGCTTGGCGGAATACTCGACCGACCGGGCGCGCAGCATTTCATCATGCGTTTCCAGACCGTCCCGCAAGATGGCAAAGCGCGGCGAAATAACGCCCACAAACGCATCACTCGAATCCATCAGAATGTAAGTCGGGTTCAACTCGATCCCGGACAGTGCGTAAGCGCTGATCGCCACATCTCCTTCCGGCCCGGCGACGGTCAGGTCCTCCATCTTTTCAAGCTGAAGTGTACCGCCAGGCAAAACACCAACGGATTGATCGGCATCTGCCATCAGTATCCGGGCATAAAGCCACAGGGCGTAAGGGCTGGCATTCTGGGCCACGTAGAGCGTCGCCGAATCAAGCGTGCGGGAATCGCTGCCGGTCGCATCTGTCCACCTCGCCTGAAGGCCATCCTGTGAGAAGGACTCCTCTACCTTGTTCCCAAACGTCGTCGCGCCGGTGATATCCCAGTCCACCGGCAGTCCGGACGAGTCCAGCGTTACCGTCTCGAGAAGGGTCGGGCCGCGACCATTGTTGCGGTACTCAAAGTCCACCTTGGTCACACCGCCGGAATGGTCGACATTCAGGTGGCCGATCTCGGTTCCCGAAACGAACACTTTGAACGCTTCTGTCCCGGTCAAGGCTGGTAACGGCGCGGCGGTGGACACAACTTCTGGCGTGGCCGCGACGACGGGCGCCGTCTCAGCCACCGGCTTCGCACAGCCGACCGCCAGCAGGCCGAGAATTGATGATGCCAATAGTGTTGTCCTGATACCCATGTCGCGCTCCCTTTTGTCCAGTCCTAGCCGGGGAACACCGGGCCCTACAAGGTTCATTCAATGGCGGCGCACGTGCCGCACCCCGTATTTCCCCTGATTGCGGCCTGCGCCGCTGCCCCAGACACTGGCCATCCGCTCGAAACACAGGAGAGCGACATGGACGGAAATTTTCCAGCTCCCGACCTTGTGGAAGGTCAAGCCGACGCCGCCTTCCGCGCCGAGGTGGATGCATTTCTCGACGCTGAACTGACCGAGGAACTGCGCGCAGCCGGTCGGGAAACCACCGGGCTGAAATCGCCGCGCTGGGCCTGCGAGGCTTGGCGCAAGCGGCTAAACGCGCGGGACTGGTTTGCTCCCTCATGGCCTGTTGAATATGGCGGCGCAGGCTGGAGCGCCGAACAACGGCTCTATTTCGAAAATGCCTCAGCGGCCCGCGATGCGCCCATTGTTATGAATTCCGGTGTACGCACGATTGGTCCGCTGATCATTGCCGAAGGCTCAGACGAACAGAAAGCGCACTACCTGCCCGCCATCCTGAATGGCGAGCACGAATGGTGCCAAGGCTTTTCTGAGCCCCAGGCCGGGTCAGACTTGAGCGCGCTTGCCCTGCGTGCGACCCGTGACGGTGACGAATTTGTGTTGAACGGCACCAAGGTCTGGACGAGCTTTGCCCAATACGCCACCCACATGTTCCTGCTGGCACGATCCAGGCCGGGCAGCACGGGTCGTGGCGGACTTGTCTTCCTGCTGGTGGAAATGAATCGACCCGGAATCCGTATACGTCCGATCGAGTTCATTAGCGGCGAACAAGAGACAAATGAAGTTTTCTTCGACGATGTCCGCACTCCAGTCGCTGATCGGGTGGGCGAGATCGATGAGGGCTGGCCGGCAGCAAAAGCCTTGATGGCGATTGCCCGCTCCAACAACACAACGACCGGCCTGCTGAGACGGGCATTGCGAGCAGCAGCGCGCGGGGTGGCTGGAAACGCGTCATCACAGCAGTTGCTGGAACTGGCCATGAGAGTTGATGCCTTCGAAGCCCTTGAGGCGCGCGCCGCCGACGGCGAGATACCCATCAGCGCCGCGGCGACATCGTCGATCCTGAAACTGCTCGCGACGGAATTGCATCAGGCCATCACCAAAGTCGGGCTCGACCTGTCACCGAACAGCCAGTTCGCGCAGGCAAAATATCTCTCCACGCGCGCCGCGACGATCTATTCCGGCACGAGCGAAGTGCACCGAAACATTCTGGCCCATGCCATTGGCTGTCCCTAGTCCTCGGCGTCCACTTCCATGATGTCTGCCATTGGGAGGCCGGCCGCAGCTATGCCGACATTGCCACATTCTTCATCGAACACGGACGGCGCACCGGAAACGCCGACGCCACCGATCAACTCGCCGCCTTCCAGGTGGATCGGCAGTCCGCCACGCCAATTGGCCACGTCTCCCGGGCCAATGCCCCACTCTGCGGTCATGGCCGTGGCATAGCCGTATTTGCCAGCTGACTTACCTTTCCACATGGCAATGTCGGACACGCCTGCGGATGCATCATCCATGCGCGCAAAGGCCCGCAAATTGCCGTGTTGGTCATAGACCGCGATCGCCACCGCCTGCGCATTGGCTTCGGCATGATCGATACACGCCGTAACAATCGTGCCAGCGGTTTCGAGCCCCATTGTGGGCTTGGCGTCCTGAGCCTGCGCGACCAGTCCGGCGGCGGCAAACAGTGTGGCCGTAATCAGTGTTCGGCGCATGATGCGTCCCTCCCTTTGTGTGGAAGGCAACGCTAGACGGGGACGACCGGCTTGGCCAGATGGAATTCAAACGAGCGCATTATCTTTCGATTTGGCGCGCGCCGCAATCCCATCATAGACAAACTCCTCGCCGTCCAGATCTATGAGCGGCATCTCGTCTTTCTCGCGCCAGTAATCCTGCGAGTGTTGCCAGATGTCATGCGCGCCACGTTTGGGCATCAAGTGAAGTGATCGCATCATGTAGCCAGGATTGAAATTGTCCGTATCCATCCAGGGCAGGATATCCATCCTCTTGTCTTCCTCGCGCAATTCGACACGCACTTCCTTTGCACCGATATCATCCATATGCTTCAGCATGCGGCTGATAAAATCCCCCATAATATCTACACGCAACGTCCAGCTGGCGCGGAAATAGCCAAACACCCATGCCATGTTGGGCACGCCGGTGAACATCATTCCGCGATAGGTAACCGTCTGGCTGAAGTCGATGGGCGCTCCATCTTTGGAAAACGGGATGTCTCCCAAGACCGACAGGTTGAAGCCCGTCGCCGTGATGATGATGTCAGCCTCAAGCTCTTCGCCCGATTTCAGCAGGATGCCCTTTTCAGTGAAGTGATCGATATGATCGGTGACGACGCTGGCCTTGCCACTTGCGATGCCCTGGAACAGGTCCCCATCGGGCACAAAGGCGATGCGCTGTTGCCACGGGCGATAGTGTGGCGTGAAGTGCGGATCGATCGGGTAGTGAGGCCCAAGGAATTCGCGCACACCCTTGAGCAACTCGGCTCGCACAAGATCCGGCTGTTCCTCTGCCAGGTTCATGAACTTCGTCTGATCAAACAGGACCCGGCGGCGGATGATCTGGTGGATCCATGCCGGATCAACATTTTGCTCGCGCAGGGCATCCGCCAGCTCATTCACATTGCGGCCGGGCGTGAAATAGGTCGGCGAGCGCTGCAATAGCGTGACATGTTCGCAATCCTCGGCGATGGCAGGCACGATTGTCGCTGCCGTGGCGCCGGAACCGATGCAGATAACTTTCTTGCCTTTGAGATCGACATCTTCTGGCCAGGTCTGGGGGTGGATGATCTGCCCCCGGAAGTCCTCCATGCCGTCCCATTCGGGCGTGTAGCCCTTCTGATGATTGTAGTAGCCTTGGCACATCCAGAGAAAGTTTGCGGTGAAAGTCTGCGTGTCGCCCGTATCTTCGCGCTTGGCGGTTACCGTCCAGAGCTTGTCACGGGATGACCAGTCGGCACCGATGATCCGGTGATTATACCGGATGTGGCGATCCAGACCGTTCTCCTCGATCACTTCGCCCATATACGTCATGATCTCTTGCGCCGCCGCGATGGGCGCACCGGTCCACGGCTTGAAACGGTAGCCGAAGGTATAGAGGTCACTGTCTGAGCGGATACCGGGATAGGTATGCGTGCGCCATGTACCACCGAAGCCGCCCTGGGCTTCAAGCACGCAGAAACTCTTGTCCGGGCTCTGGTGTTGCATGTGCCATGCTGCGCCGACGCCCGAAATCCCTGCGCCAATGATCAGCACGTCAAAATGTTCTGCGGGCGTGGCGGGCAATGTGGGCATGATTTCCTCCGGAGTGCCGGGCCTTTTTGTCTAGCCCTGATCTTGCTGACTTCATTGAACCAGCTTGTTGATCTCATATCACTCAGGAATAGCCCCTATTGTAAGGCGTGACCTCGCGGCAGGGCGCGTGCTGCAGGCGGTGCCTTCACCTCGCCCAATTCCTTCGGCATTTAGCTTGCTGGAAACCCGAATTCAGGTATCTGGAAAACATGGCGAAGACACCACGCAAAACGCCCAAAAAGGCGGCCAAGACGGGCGGATCGCAGGCGATTAAGGTGCCGCGGTCACGCTTTGGCTTTCTCGGCACACGTGCTGGCCGTTACCTGATGCTGTTCATCCTTGTCGTGATGCTGATTGGCGCTGGGTGGGCCTTCTGGAAATGGCGTTCGCTTTATTTTGGCATGCCGAGCCTGCCGCCGGTCGCTGAGCTGTGGGACGCCAAGCGTGAAGCCGCGATCGAATTCGTTGACCGCGATGGCAACACACTGGACGTGCGTGGGCCGCGCTATGGCCGCGCGACTGATATTAACCGCCTGCCCCCGCACGTGCCGCAAGCCTTCATCGCCGCCGAAGACAAGCGCTTCTACGAGCATGATGGGGCAGACGACGCCGCCATCGCACGTGCAGCCTGGTCGAACATGCGCGCCGGGGAGACCGTGTCCGGTGCGTCCACGATCACCCAACAGCTCATCAAGAACCTTGTTCTGGACAGCCGTCAGACCATGTCCCGCAAGGCGCAGGAAATGAAACTGGCGCGCGAACTCGAAAAGAAGCTCGGCAAGGACGAAATTCTCACGCTCTATCTGAACCGGGTCTATTTCGGCGCCGGCCTTTATGGGATCGACGCGGCCTCACGCTATTATTTCGGCAAGCCGCCGGAAGACTTGTCCATACCGGAAGCTGCCATTCTGGCTGCGCTGCCCAAGGCGCCGTCAAAACTGAATTTGCGGGAGAACCTGGAAGGCGCCAAGTCACGCCAGCTCTATGTTCTGGAACAAATGGCCGATCTTGGCTTCATCACGGCCGATGAAGTGACCGACGCCATTGAGACCGACATCACCATCATCGACGCGCCCGCCTATGATCCCCAACTTGGCTATGTGATGGACACGGTTGCCGACCGGGTGAAGCTTATGCTGCCGCGGCCGCCGGGTGATATGGTGGTGACCCTGTCGCTCGATATCGAGATGCAGGACAAGATACGCGCAAAGCTGGACGCGCGCATGGAGAAAGATGGCAAGGACGCAAAAGCGAGCCAGGCCTCTGCCCTCGTTATCGACCGCGATGGTCGCGTTGTGGCGCTGGTCGGCGGGCGCGATTTCACCGAGTCAGAATTCAACCGTGTGACGCAAGCCAAGCGTCAGCCGGGCTCCAGTTTCAAGCCCTTTGTCTATGCCGCGGCGCTGGAGAATGGTTATTCACCCTATGACGTATTCGAGGATGCCCCGCTCGCCATTGGCAAATGGCAACCCGAAAACTATGGCGGCGGCTTCCTGGGGCCCATGACATTGAGCGAGGCCATGGCGCGCTCAACCAATACGATTGCCGCTGAACTGACGCAGGAAGCCAGCGAAGAAAGCGTCATCAATATTGCACGTCGCTTTGGCATCACGACGCCGCTGCAGCCGTTCCCCTCCATTGCGCTGGGCAGCCAGGAAGTTTCATTGTGGGAAATCACCCGCGCATTTGGCACGTTCCAGTCGGGCGGGCTGCGCATGGATCCGTGGCTGATCGAGAAGATCGAAAATTCGCGCGGCGATGTGCTCTACACGCGTCCCGATTATAATCGGGACCGGGTCTATGATCATGAGCTTGCCAAGGAAATGAACGGCATGCTCGCCCGCGTCGTCAATGCCAGGTTCGGAACCGGCCGCCGTGCGCGGTTTGGCAACTGGATGGTCGCCGGCAAGACCGGCACCAGCCAGGACTGGCGCGATGCCTGGTTCATCGGATTCACCAACGCATATGTCGGGGGCGTTTGGGTCGGCAATGATGATGACAGTCCCATGGCAAAGGTTTCCGGGGGCGGTCTGCCAGCCGATCTCTGGTCGGACATCATGGAAATCGCCCATGCGGGTATGCCGCCAGAGCCCCTGCTTGGCGCAGAAGCGGGCATTGAAATGAGCGAAGCCGCCGAAGAACGCGTGACCTTCTATCGCGGGATGGCGCAGGCGTTTGGTACAGCGTCAAGCTCGCGCAGCGGAACCAGCAACGGCGTGCGGATCATCCGCCAATAGATGCGGTATGATGGCCGGGACTTTCCCGCGCCGGACAAACCCATTAAAGACCGCGCATGTTTGATACTGCTGTCTATGAAACCCTGATGCTGGCCCTTGATGACGGGGCCGTAACCTTGCCCGATGAGGGGCCGATCCTGTTCCTGCGCGCAGAGCTGTCGCCGCATCTTGCACGCCTCCCGAAAGAGCGCCTTGTCTGCCAGAACAGTTTCAAGCCGGATCATGAGGCACTGGAGGCTGCCGGGTTTGATGTCCTGCCGCCCGAGACCGAGACCTTCCCGGCCACACAGCTGACCCTGCTCCTGCCACCTCGCCAGAAGGATGAGACACGCGCCCTATTCGCCCGCGCCCTGCGCGATGCGCCGGAGGGCGGCGTGATCCTCGCCTGCCTGCCCAACACGCTCGGCTCCAAGACGATCGAGAAACTGCTGCGCGAGATCGCCGGCGAGACAGAGGCGCATTCAAAGAACAAGTGCCGCGCCTTCTGGACCGTCAAGAACAGCTCACAGATAAATACCGACCTGATGGAAGAGTGGATCGCGCGCGATGCACCACAGGAAATGGAAGCCGGTGTGTGGAGCCGCCCTGGCCTGTTCTCCTGGAACCGGATCGATGCAGGGTCTGAACTGCTTGCAGACAGCGTACCGGAAAACATTCGCGGGCGCGGCGCAGATTTTGGCGCAGGCCAGGGATTCCTGTCCCGCGAGATCCTCCAGCATTGCCGACATGTCGAGCACATGACCCTGCTGGAAGCTGAACATCGCGCCCTGCCCTGTATTGCGCAAACTCTATCCGGCTTTGAAAACTGGGACATGAAATGGGCAGATGCGACAAAAGAAGGTGGCAGCACACTGTACGATTTCATCGTAATGAACCCACCTTTCCATGTTGGTCGCGCCGATGCCGCATCGCTGGGTCAGGATTTCATACGTTCTGCCGCAAAGGCGCTCCGTGGCAGCGGGCAACTCTGGCTGGTTGCCAATCGTCACCTGCCCTATGAAGAAGTTCTTGGCGAATGTTTCAAGACGTTCGAAATGCTGGAAGACTCAGGCGGCTACAAGATTCTTCGTGCGGAAAAACCAAAGCGGAAGCGATGAAGCCTGATCGTCAGCTTGCAAAGTATTTGGCGAGCCTGGGCTATGGCAGCCGCAAGGAAATGGAGGCCGCGATCCGCGCAGGCCGCCTAACCGGCGCAGGCGATGATCTTCGCTTCGACGACGAACCGCTCGACCCGGCGCCCGGCATGGTGTTGATCATGAACAAGCCAGCGGGCTTTACCTGCTCGCGGGCCGACCAGGGCCGACTGGTCTATGAATTGCTTCCATCACGCTTCCTCCAACGCAGCCCGCCCCTCTCAACGATCGGGCGACTGGATGCAGACACGACAGGACTTTTGCTGTTCACGGATGATGGTAAACTGCTTCACAAACTGATCTCACCAAAATCAGCAACCGAGAAAACCTATGAGGCATCTCTGGCGCGCCCGCTGGAGGGTCATGAGGCAGAGCTGTTTGCCAGCGGCACGCTAATGTTGCGAGGTGAAGAGAAACCTCTATTGCCAGCGCGTCTCGAAGTCACCGGCGAGCGCTCGGCGCGCCTGACCATTACGGAAGGCCGATACCATCAGGTCCGCCGCATGTTTGCTGCCGCAGGCAATCACGTAGAGGCCCTACACCGCGCCAGCTTTGGCGCGCTGGAGCTTGGCGGTCTTCCGGAAGGCGAGTGGCGCGTGCTGGATGAAGACGGCCTTGCACGGCTTGGTGCATGAAAAACCCCGCACGTCCGAAGACGCGCGGGGCAAGTCGCCAGGGTCAGGGGCCTAGTTCTTGGTCAGACCCAGCGACTCGACCGTAGAGATGGTCAGGTAGCCAACCGGCAAATTGTTGGACCGCTGGTAGGATTCCATTGCGGTAAGCGTGGCCGGGCCGAATTCACCATCGACCGGGTTCGAATAGCCCGCATCGGAGAGCGCCTGCTGAACGCTGCGGATCTTGGACGAGGTCGCGTTGGTATCACAGAGGACTTCACGCCACTCCAGAGCGCCACCGCCGCTGACGACGCGCTTGTCGATCGTCTTGTATGTGGCTGGAACAACGAGGGTTTCCTCGCTGGCTGGCGTGACCAGTTTCTCGACAGTCACAGTATTGTAGACAGCCGGCACGATCTCTTCGACCACTTGTGCTTCTTCAACCACGACTTCCTTGGTCACGGTTTCGTAGGTGGCCGGAATGGTGCGGGTTTCCGTGCGCTCTGGCGAAAGGAGACGTGTGCGCGTCACGGTTTCGTACTCGGCTGGCACTTCGACACGGCACAGCAATTCGCCCGTGGAAACCCCATTGGATGACGCCGATGCGTCCGTCGCGCGACCGTACAAGCCA
Organism: Hyphomonas sp. UBA3601; assembly: GCF_002375605.1. Taxonomy (NCBI): domain Bacteria; kingdom Pseudomonadati; phylum Pseudomonadota; class Alphaproteobacteria; order Hyphomonadales; family Hyphomonadaceae; genus Hyphomonas; species Hyphomonas sp. UBA3601. The sequence continues at coordinate 18,093 of NZ_DFME01000017.1, forward strand.
TTGCCAGGCTTCCAGGTCGTGTAGGCTTCGCGGATGAGAACCTGCTCTGTATAGGTCTCATATTCTGCCGGAACGACGGTGGTTTCGATGCGCTCAGGTGCCACGAGCACCTGCTCGGTGACAGTCTCGTATGTCGCCGGGATAACGCGGATGTTCTTTGTTTCTTCCTTGACCAGAACCTGCTCGGTCACGGTCTCATAAGTTGCAGGAACCAGCTTGATTTCGGTGCTTTCCGGGCGGTCAACAACTTGTTCCGTCTGAACATTGATCTGCTCAGGAATCAAAACCCGCGCATAGCATGTACCCGGATCGGATGCCGGCGGATAATCGCTGGATTCAGCCGCAGATGCGGCGCCCACAAGCGTGGCAACAGCAACGGAGGCGATGAGAGTTTTCTTTGACATGATTTGTCCCCTATTCACACGCATAATTCGTTCTCGAATTAACGCGCACCAAGATAAAGCCGGGGGAACGATTGTTTTGTCATGTGTCCCCCCAACACTTTGTCACCCGTCAGCCTGGCGATTAAGACGCCGGTGCTGAGGCAACGCGGACACAGATGAAAGTTTCGCAATGAACGCTACCTGAACGCCGGCCGGATTTACTGCAATCGACTGCATTTCTCGTCCCGCATCGCATACGGAAGGTAGAATTTTGCATGCGCAGAACGCGCATTCCGGAATGAACGGGGCCTTTGGTCAAACTTCACCAGTGAAGTTTTCGGGCGTCGGTTCTGGTCCAAAATCCTGCGGGCCCGTGCACCCAGACACCGCATGCGCCCCCTAGCGCGAACCTGTAGCACACGCTACATCGCGCCTATGGCACAGCCCCCATTGATCACCCTGAACGACCTTCGCCTCACCTTTGGCGGCAAGCCCTTGTTTACGGGGGTTAGCTTTTCCCTATCCAAGGGCGAACGAGTCGCGTTGGTCGGGCGAAATGGTGCCGGCAAGTCGACTTTGATGAAAATCATCTCCGAAAGTGTCGAATCCGACAGCGGAGACGTCTGGCGTCAGCCTGGCATCACCTATGCCATCGTTTCCCAGGAACCGAGTCTGGCCGGATACGAGACGGTTCTGGACTATGTATCGGAAGGCCTAGAGGCCAGCTACATGGCCGAAGCGGAGCTGATGGAATTCGGCGTCGATGGCGCGGCAGACCCAACCACCCTGTCGGGAGGACAACAGCGCCGCGCGGCCCTTGCCAAAGCATTCGCGCGCGAGCCTGATGTCCTGTTGCTGGACGAACCGACCAACCATCTCGATGTGCCCATGATCGAAACACTGGAGCGTCGCCTCAAAGGTTTCAATGGCGTCGTCTTGTTGGTCAGCCACGACCGACGCTTCCTGGAGAATGTCTCGACCAACACACTCTGGCTGCGTCAGGGCAAGGTACTGAAAAGCCCGGAAGGCTATTCCAAGTTCGATGAATGGGCCGAACAGGTCGAGCAGGAAGAGGAACGCCAGCTTCGCCGCATGACGACACAGCTGAAAGATGAGCATCATTGGCTGGCGCGCGGCGTGACCGGACGCCGCAAGCGCAACCAGGGCCGCCTAGCCCGGCTGAAACAGATGCGCGTACAGCATGCCGAAATGCGTGGCGCGCTACAGGACCGCAAGAATACGGCCGACCTGTCAGTCTCCAGCGGTGATTCAATGAGCAAGAAGGTGATCGAGGCCAAGGGTCTGTCGAAGACCTTTGACACGCCAAACGGCCCGCTCATGATTGCCGAAGACCTTTCCCTGCGCATCCTGCGGGGCGACCGGATCGGCATCATCGGCCCGAACGGCGCAGGCAAGACAACACTGGTACGCCTGCTGTTGGGTGAAATCGAACCGGATGCGGGCAGTGTACGCCAGTCCAAGACGCTGGAAGTTACCTATCAGGACCAGACGCGCGACACGCTGAACCCGAAAGACACTGTCTGGGAAGCGCTCGCACCGGCGGGCGGTGACTCCATCATGGTGCAGGGCAACCAGCGCCATGTCGCCGCCTATGCCAAGGACTTCCTGTTCAAACCGGAACAGTTGCGTCAGCCCGTCGGCGCTCTCTCTGGCGGTGAGCGCAATCGGCTCGCGCTCGCCATTGGCCTCGCCAAATCATCCAACTTGATGGTGATGGATGAACCGACCAATGATCTCGACATGCAAACGCTGGAATTGCTGGAGGACATGCTGCTCTCCTATGACGGCACGCTGATCCTGGTCAGCCACGACAGGGCCTTTCTGGATGCCACGGTGACGAGTTGCCTCTGCCCCGTAGGCGACGGTAAATGGGTGGTCACCGCAGGCGGTTGGACCGATGCGCAGGATCAGCTGAAGCATTTCCGCCAGCAGGACGAGACCACCCAGAAATCCGAGAAGGCCAAAACTGAAACCGCGCGTCCGAAGCCGCAGAAGAAGCTCTCCTACAAGGACGAGCATCGCCAGAAAGAGATCAACGCGCTGATCCCGAAACTGCAGGCGGAGATCAAGACCCTCGAAGCCAAGATGGGCGACCCGGAGCTGTATACGCGCGACCCGGATGCGTTTGCGAAGGCATCGGCCCGGATAGGCGCTGCGCGGGATGAACTCGACATGATCGAAATGGAATGGCTGGAAATCGAGGAAAAGCGCGAAAGCCTGTCCGGCGCCTGAACAACCTTTCCTTAAGACAGGCTGCCTAGGATTCGCCGACGATTGAGGGAGTCTTTCGAAATGCGCCTTTTTCCAGCCCTTTTGCTCGCCGCCTGCTTCAGCCTGCCTGTCATGGCCGACAGCCTGGAGGCTGAGCCGGCATCGGCTGAAGCGATACAAGCCACTCCGGGCCAGCAGCCTGGCATCTACCGCTTTGGCGCGACCTATGAATTTACAAACACCGCAAATGTCGATGACTGCCAACAGCTCTGCAATACGCGGTCTGCCTGTCTAGCCTGGAGCTACATAGCTGCACTCGATGAAGGCGCTTCGCGCTGTGAGCTTAAACGCGGCGCAGGTAAGGTCGAGCGCAATCCGCTCGCGACCTCCGGTCTGTCTTCCCGGCACGAAGATCGCCATCAGCCTGTGCTTGAAGTTCAGGAAGAATTACAGGGTGGATCGGACTTCGCCTCCCCGCCAAGCGACAAGCCGGAGCCGCTGACGGCACCAGACCCATCCTGAACGTGTGGCTCTCCTCTAGGCGCGAATGAAATCTAGCAGGTCTGGATTGATGAGCTCAGAATGCGTTGTGCACATTCCGTGCGGCAAGCCCTCATAGATCTTCAGCACCGAACCCTCGACAAGGTCTGCGGCCTTGCGGGCGGTAAGGTCGAGCGGAACAATCTGGTCATCGTCCCCATGCATGATCAGTGTGGGCACTTTGAGAGCCTTCAGGTCTTCAGTGAAGTCCGTCTCGGAGAAGGCGGCGATACAGTCATAGTGCGCCTTTGCGCTACCCATCATGCCCTGACGCCACCAATTGTGGACCATTGCCTCCACCGTCTCGACATGATCCCGGTTGAATCCGAAAAACGGACCGCTTGGGACATCGAGAAAAAAGCTGGCGCGATTGTCTGACAATTGCCTCCGGAAATCATCGAAGACGTCCATGGGTATGCCATCCGGATTGTCCGCCGTTTTCAGCATCAAGGGTGGGACCGCGCCAATCAGCACGGCTTTGGCAGCCCGGTCCCCGCCATGTTGGGACACATAACGCGCCACCACCCCGCCGCCTGTCGAATGTCCGACATGAACCACATTTGTCAGGTTTAGCGCTGTAACGAGGTCGTCCGTGTCCGCGGCATAGGTATCCATGTCGTTGCCAGTCCAGGTTTCCTGCGACCGACCATGACCGCGGCGGTCGGCTGCGATCACCCGATATCCCTCGGAGAGAAAGAACAGCATCTGATTGTCCCAGTCGTCAGCCGTCAAAGGCCAGCCATGATGGAACATGATGGGTGGCGCCTCGACCGGGCCCCAATCCCTGTAGAAGATCTCAGTCTCATCTCGCGTCATGATATACGGCATGCTGATCTCCTTCCGTAATGACGGAAAGATACACCAGAATCGTGACATTTGATACGCCACCGAAACGAGATTTCAGAATATCTTTCGGCGTGCGCCAGCAGAACTAGACTAGACGTTCCTTGGTAGCCGTGAAGCGAATGTCCGGGTTCTTTTCCTGAGCATAGCCCACATCCCAGGCATTCTTCGCCAGATAGACCGGGGCGCCATCCAAATCTGTTCCGCTGGCGGACTTGTTCCTGTCCAGGAAGTCTTCCAGCTTCTTGTCGTCATCTGAACTCATCCAGCGCGCGACATTGTAGGGTGCAGGCTCGAAGACGACTTCAAGATTGTATTCCGCGGCTACCCGCTCCGTCATCACTTCAAACTGAAGCTGACCAACCGCGCCGACAATCATGTCGGAGCCGATCGCCGGCTTGAAGAGTTGGGTTACCCCTTCTTCGGCAAGGCTTTCGAGTGCCTTGCGCAAATGCTTGGCTTTCATCGGATCTTTCACCCGGGCGCGGCGCAGCAGTTCGGGGGCAAAGTTCGGAATGCCTCCAAACTGGATATCTCCGCTCTCAGAGAGGCTATCACCAACACGCAACTGGCCATGGTTCGGCACGCCAATGACATCGCCCGCATAAGCCGTCTCCGCAATCTCGCGGTCTTGGGCCAGGAACATCATTGGATTGTGGATGTTCAGCTGTTTGCCGGCTGTCGTCTTCAAGCGCATGCCGCGCTTGAACTCGCCGGAGCACAGCCGCAAGAAAGCCACCCGGTCACGATGGTTCGGATCCATGTTTGCCTGGATCTTGAAGACGAAGCCGGAGACTGGCTTGTCGCCCGCATGGATCATCACGGGCTCACCTTTTTTCTCGGCCTTCTGATCGCGCGGCGCGGGCGCATAGGAATGCAGTGTACGCAGCAATTCCAGAACGCCAAAATGGCGCAGCGCCGAACCGAACACGACCGGCGTCATATGTCCGCCGAGAAAGGCTTCAATGTCGAATTCCGGCAACAGGGTCGTCGCCATTTCCGCGCCTTCGCTAAGCTCGTCAAAAACGCTTTCATCCAGCGCGCCTTTGAGGGTGGCGTCGTCGCCCTGGATGCGCTCGGCTGCGCCAATGCGGGGTGCTTCTCCGGGCTTGCGTTCAAAGACGCAGAATTCCTGCTTCTGGAGGTCCATCATGCCTGAGAAACGCTGGCCACTGGCCGCGGGCCAATAGAGGGGTGCGGTATCCAGCTGCAGCTTGTCCTGGATTTCGTCCAGCAAAGCGATCGGATCCTGTGCTTCGCGGTCCATCTTGTTGATGAAGGTCACGATGGGAATGTCGCGCAGGCGGCACACTTCGAACAGTTTCAGCGTCTGTGGCTCGATGCCCTTTGCGGCATCCAGCACCATCACGGCACAGTCAGCCGCGGTGAGCGTGCGGTAAGTATCTTCGGAGAAGTCTTCGTGGCCTGGCGTATCGAGCAGATTGAATACCAGACCGTCGAACTCGAACGTCATGACCGAGGCAGAGACCGAGATGCCGCGATCCCGCTCGATCTTCATCCAGTCCGACGTCGTGCGGCGAGCCTGCCCACGCGCAGCAACTTCACCGGCTGCGCGGATGGCACCGCCAGCAAGCAGCAGATTCTCCGTCAGCGTCGTCTTACCGGCGTCCGGGTGGGAGATGATGGCAAAGGTGCGCCGGCGGGCGGCTTCCTGTTCATGGGACATGTGATCTGGGCTCTTTCGTGCTGGGCAGAGGCCCTAGCCCATTTGAACCGCCGAATGAAGCACCAGTATCAGGCTGCGTTCGGCCAGATCTCTCGCACATCCGGGGCTTTTCCCTCGCGATGGTGCCGGTCCCGCAGGGATTCCAGGATGGTTTCTGGCAAAATGGTCAGGCGAGGTTCGCCGACAACGTCCCCGAAAATCGGGAAAAGCACAGCATTGGCGCCGGTCTTGGCGATGATCAGGGACCCAAGATCCTGCAGGAGGGAGTCTTCCAAGGGAATGTGCTCTTTCAGATGCTCGCCAACGACCCGGCTGGCGAAATTCAGCGCTTCGCGTGCCCGCATGCCGTAAGGGTCTCCGCAGCCAAGCGACTGCCACCGTTTGGCAAGGTGCATTTCGGGTATTTCGATCTCGGTGATCTGATCATTTATCAGAAACAGCATGACTTGGCGCGCCCCAACTAGAATTCAGGCCGAAGCTGCCCTCTCACGGTTAATAAAGACCTACTGCCGGTTAAAGAGTTCTGTGAATCTGCGGCCTTGGTTGGCGCCTATTCGGGACTGTCCACATGCTCGGTCAGGAAGTGCCTGCCGTCCCGGTCCTCGATCTCGATAGCCCAAAGATCGGGGTCGCGATCCCGCGCCTTGCGCACATGGGCGTCCACAGTCGCTTCCTCAGGCCCGATCCCCTGCACACGCAGGTCAATAAAGATGCGTTCGCCCTCCATATTCATGCTGGGCACATAGACAGCCGCAGTGCCATCCAGACGCGCGACCTTGATCAGAACATCACCACGTTCGGCGTCGCCCTTTTGCAGTACAAATGCTGCTGCCCCCGCAACCTGCGCCCGCCGGACCAGTGCTTCGACCCAGAGCTTCGTGGGCAATCTTTCCATCATCATGGTCCGAAATCCTGTTGCGGGCCGCCTGCCCGGTTGTTGCGGATGGGAAGCTTCATAGACGCGTTCAGGCCAATCCGGAAAGCGGCTAGCTTACTGTGCGGCGTCTTCCATAGGCTGGATGTCGGCCGGGTTGGCGCGTGGCAGGCTCACTTCGACCTTGGTGCCCTTGCCGGGCGCGGAGTCGATCACGACCTGACCGCCATGCAACTGGGCGAAGGAATTCACCACGGCAAGACCCAGCCCGGTGCCCTGACGACCTTTGGAATTGCTGCCTTGAGAGAATGGCTCAAGCACTCGGCGGACATCTTCCGATGACATACCTGCGCCCTTGTCGGTGACGCTCAGCACGGTCGCATTTCCTTCGTCGCGCGCATCCAGCGTGACCGTGCCGCCGGAAGAGGAATACTTGATCGCATTGGAAACGAGGTTCTGCCAGATCTGGCGCACGGCGCGCGCATCAGCTTCCGCCCAGACTTCGCTGGTTGCCTTCAGTTTCAGTTTGACGCCAGCACGTTCAGCCTGGTTGTCGAGCTGTCTCAGGATGGATTGCGCAGACGCCGTCAGGTCAACCGGCTCCGGCTCCAGCCGCTGACGGTCGGCCTCGGCCTTCGCGAGGTCCAGAATATCATCGACCAGCAAGAGCAAGTCCTGTCCGCTCTCATGAATGATTTCCGGATAGTCCTTGTAGGGCTCAGGCATCGGCCCGCGAATGCCGGCCCGCATCATGTCGGCATAGCCAAGAATGGCATTGAGCGGGGTTTTCAGTTCATGGCCAAGGGACGCGAAAAAGGCCGTCCGACCTTTCAGGCGCGCTTCAGCCTCTGCCAGTCTGGCACGTGTATCCAGCGTCATTGCCCGCGCCTCAGTCAGGTCCCGCAGCACCAGCACCGCACCGGCCTCATGGGCTTCCGCGACGAATGCCACCTCGCGCCCATTGCTCAGGGTGACTTCGCCATGCGTGCGGCCATTGGCGGGCTTCAATAGGCTGACTTCCTTTTCGTCCTGCAGCAGGTTCGCGAGCAAGCCGCCTGCCCTCACATTGTCCAGGCCCAACAAGTCGCCGCTGAGCGTTCGGATACGACCAAACTCAGACACATCGAGCAGCAACAGGCCGGACTCTTCCGGCAGGCCCACATCCTGTCGGATAGTCACCATCTCCGTCGTCGTCTCTGCTGGCATTGCAGCTTCTTCCTCGCGAGCCTTCAGGAACGTCCAGGCCAGCAATCCGATCATGACCAGACCTGCAAAAGCCAGCAACATGGCCGGCACCTGATACGCGCTTTCCGGATTGGTGGGCGGCAACAGGCCGAGCCGCACCATGACGGCGGTGGCAAGGAAGGCGAACGCCCCGAAAATGGCAGCTTCGGCCGCCATGCCGGGCTTACCCAGATTCATCGCCGTCAGCGGTGCGATGGCAAACAATATGGTCAAAGGCGACAAGGCCGCACCGGTCGAGGCGATACCGAGCATGGCCAACAGTGTCCAACCGATCACCAGAAATGGCCCGATGAGATCCTCAGCGCGTATTTTGGAATGCAACAGCGCTGCCCCCACCACGCCCGGAAGCGCAGCGAGGCCGAGTCCGGCCAGGAGCGCGTTATCGGCAAGCCCGCCTATTAACGCTGAGATCCCCAGTGCCACTGTCAGGACGAGCCAGACAAGATGGATGAACTGTAATCTCTTTCGCATCAGTTCGGGCAAGTCGTTAACACCCCGGTGAGATTCCTTAGGCATTCTGCCTGTGTCACGCATACTTTGCTGTATTTGTAATGTGTGCAGCAGGCAAGGTGAGGTTCCCCATGGGGGGAAGTTCATGCAACACTGTCGCGTGACGCGTGAGGGAGAAGTAGCACATGAAATCCATCAGAATGATCGGTACTGCAGTGGTTGCCCTTGGCTTGGCCATGGGGGCATCAGCGCAGTCAGGGGATCCGATTTCGGAATCGGCCGCCGTATATGGGACATACCAGTCCGATGTCACGGATGTGAAAGAGAAACCTTTCGCCTCCGCCAAAGACATCGACCACGCCCTGAACTCTCTGGGCGGGCACAATCCCGACCAATTGTCGAAGGGGTGGATCTCCTATTCCGCCTTGATCGCCTCACAGGACCCTGAATACCGGGCCGCTGTTCGCGACATTGCAAGTTTCTACGGCAACGACGCGCTGCTGACCGGCCTGAAGAATGATGTGCGCTATGCACGCCAGCTCAGTGGCGGCGACAATGCGGTCAGCTCATCGCTCGCCGCAACAGAAGCCGACAGCCAGCGCCTCAGCGCCACGGCGGCCTATGTGAAAGAACAAGCCTACAGCCTGCAAGGCTCCGGCTGGGCGAAAGCCAAGATCGGAAACTCCGGCGCAAAAGCGACACGACTGAACAGCATCCAGACGGTCGGCACGCCCGCCCGCGGCCAGCTGATCTCCGCCTTCTCGGCCTCTGACATAGACAGCATCCTGGCCGGTGCCGGACGTTCCGGCGCGCCATCGCTGTGGGACAATGTCTCCGGTGCAGCTGACGCGATTCGCTTCCCGGCCGCCGTCACCAGCGGCCTTGGCCTGTCCAAGAAAAAGCGTGTGCAGTACGGCAAGGAGCCTGTGGCCGACCAGATCGCCACGCTTGCGGCCTACCGCATCCTCGGCCAGACGGCCGCCTCGTCCAGCCAGGTAAACTCCGCCATGGCTGAGCGCGAAACCCGCGGCTGCCTGAACATGGCAAACCTGAACCTGCAGCAATGTGTTGCTGCAGCGAACCAGCAATATGAAGTTCCGTTCTGCATTGGGGAGCACGCGCTCGCCGACGTCGGACAATGCATTGGCGGCGTCTACCAATAAGCCCCAGCAAACAAGTCTCTCTCTCGCCCCCGGCACCACAATCGGTACCGGGGGTTTCTTTTTTAGAGAAGATGCCCCATCTGGCGGTCATGACCATTGCTGAAACTGCTGATGAAATCCGTGAAGAGTTTTCCTGGCTCGACGATTGGGAAGCGCGCTATGCGCACATCATCGATCTGGGTAAGGCGAACCCCGCGCTAGAGCCGGAAGAGCGCACCGAAGAGACGCGGGTGCGTGGCTGTGCGTCACAGGTCTGGATGGTGACCGATCTTGAGGACGGTCGCATGAAGGTGCGGGCAGAATCCGACGCGATGATCGTATCCGGTCTGATCGCCTTGCTGGTCCGGCTCTATTCCGGCGCGCAGCTGGAAGAAATCAACGGATTTGACGCCAAGACCCTGCTGGACGAGATCGGCGTCAGCGGCGCGCTCACGGCTCAACGCTCGAACGGCCTCGCCTCCATGCTGGAACGTATTCGCCATGATGCTCAGGCCGGGCTGTCGACCACTCGCGAAAGCTCGTAGGCCACGGCCAATTGGGCAAGCGCCTCCTGCGCAACCTGTTTCACATCTTCGGCTTTCATGCGCCACCGCGCCGTCAGCGCTGTGACAGTTGCCCGGTCGATCAGCAAATCCTCCAGCTGTCGCATGGCCAGCACACCCATCTCCGTTTCCAGCTCGGCCAAACGATCCGACGCGCGCTGGTGTGTGGATTTGTCAAAGACCGGGCGTGCGCGAGCGGAAGCCGGTTGGCTGGCGCGAATGAACTCATCCCGGTAGCGCCCCGCCGCCGCACTTTGTCGGATCACTTCCGGCGCATGCGTGTCGGCAACCAACTCAACCATCAATCCATGTCGACAATCCGCGCGCACATTCAGCCAGTCTGACGGCCGGGAGGTTGCACGCGAATCCCACTCAACCATCAGTGTGGGTCCGGCGGCCAACCTGTCCGGAAACGCGACCTGCGCCCGAAGGCACGCGTCGGCCTTCAGCCGCGCGATAATGTGCGGCGACACCCAACCGGCGACTTGTCGCCGTGTGTCCGGGCCGCGATAGGCCAGATATGTCTGCCGCACCGGCGCAACCATGCCACCATGCGTCAGCACCGTCCGCAACCGATACTCGGTCAGGATCCTCCGCATGGCCATTGCCTAGACCGCCATCGCAGCGCTATCGAGCACGACCACGCTCGACAGGCCGACGGCCAATTGCTCGATCCAGACATCGAAATCCGGATCATCGCGGCAATCCTCGATGAGGTTGCAGCCATAGGCGACCGTGGTGCGATCACGGTTGAAGGCGCGGGCCACGCGGCTGAGGCTCATGCCCAGCGCCGTGCGCAACAGATACATGGCAATCTGGCGGCCACGCGCTTCTGCGGGGGAACGGCGTTGGCGGCTGAGGATCGCTTCAGTCTTCAGGCCCAACGCGTACGCTGTCAGTGCAGCGGCGAGATACGCTCTGTCCTCGTCTTTCTGGGGATCGAAATCCTGCATGTCTTTCTCCTGTGATGACAGGCATCAGACTACCCGCTTTCTCGAGGTGTAGGATAACTTTCCTATTACGACAAGTTGAATGCCCGCAATGTCTGGGGATTGCGGCGCGGGCACAGACAGGTTTTCGAGGGATAGGGCCCCTGAACGCAAACGGCGCAGCCTTGTGGGCCGCGCCGTTTCTGCGTTTTATTGAACCTGGTTCGCTTCGCCTGCCTAGGCGGCGGCACGATCATGGTTGCCGGTGATGCCCTTGCCGGCCGGGTCCGGACGGCCCTTTTTTGGGCGGGCGCGCACCAGTTCATCATGGCAAAGCACTTGAGTCAGCTGACCGTCAGGTCCGGCCAGTGGCAAACGTGTCCAAGCATGCATGCGACCATCTTCCTGTTCTATCATCCCGCCAACAGGCGCGCCGCGCTCAAGCGCTGCAGCGAGGCCGAGGCAATAGGCTTCACCATGGTCGCCCAGGACATCCTCGATCTGGCGGCCACGGGCCTCCATACCGAAAATCTCACGCAGACGGGAACCAGCGATTCGAAACCGCCCGGTGCCGAAGCGATCGAACTCCACAATGGAGATACTGGCGAGCATGGCGCGGAACTGGCCCGGATCCATTGATTCGCGCCGCACGAGACCGTGCGAATCGCGCAAGCCACACCAGTATTCGATCAGCTTCTGCTGCGAATCGGTTACGCCTTTGAAGACATTCTGTTTGGTCATTTCAGTCACCCCCAGGTGATTCGATAGAATCACCTATCGCGCGAGTTGAGTCGCGGATCAAGAGTCCTGGTGATTTTTTCTTAACCATTCCTACCAAATGCTTTCATTTCGATGCCGAAACAAAAGTATTCGGTTTTGAATACTAGTCGCGCTCGGACTTACCGAGCCCCATTTGCTTGGCGAGCATTGAGCGTTGCTTCGAATAACCCGGCGCGACCATTGGATAATCGCCCGGAAGCCCCCACTTCTCGCGGTATTCTTCGGGCGTCATATCGTATTTGGTGCGCAGATGGCGTTTCAGGGATTTGAACTTCAATCCGTCTTCCAGACAGATCAGATACTCCTCGCCAATGGATTTCCGGATAGATACAGCAGGCTTGAGTGGCTCCGAAATTTCGTCGGTCCCCCGCACACCTTCCAGCGATGAATGGACCAGCCGGATGAGTTGCGGCAGCTCTTCGGCTTGCAACGTATTGTTGCTCACATAGGCCGCAACAATTCTCGTTGTCATCTCCAGGAACTCAATCCTGTCGGTCATTGCATGCTCACTATCAGCCATCTCGCATCCCCGTCATTGCGATTAACCAATCGGGATTAGCTTAAGATTGATAATGACTCACGTATAAATCGCAGTAATTACTACACGATCCGGATTTAGCTCGCATACCACCGGTATGTTATATTTCGCCGTAAAGCTGATTATCCGGTCGTTATGAAGGACAGAAGCAGGACAAAACCAAGCAGGATTGCGGTCCAGATCGCCATGCCGCTGGCAAGACCTCCACGGGCCAATTCGCCCCTTGGACTGAATGTATCCTCGATCCGCTCATAGGCCCGGCCGGTCAGCTTGAAGAAGATGGCGGACATGGCCGGCCCCACCTTTTGCCAAACCGTACCGGTCCATGTCGCCATGCCATAGCCTGCCTTGCGGTAGAGCCAGTCGCTGTCGAGCACGACGCCCGGCTTTTCCGGTGGGTACCAGCCAAGGCGCTTCAGCATCACGAAGGCAAAGATGGCCAGCACGAGCAATTGCATCTGGGTCAATATATGATCCAGCGTGAACGGATGATATGCCATCGCCTCTTCGCGATACGGCAGCAGATTGTAGAGCCACTCATAGCCGAAGCCCGGAACAATCGCTGGCACACCCACAGCAATACAGATGAAGGAGGCGAGCCCCATGGCGAGCAGCATATTGAAGGGCGCTTCTTTCACGCGCTTGCCGCTGTCATGGCCGAAGAAGGCGAAATATGGAATCTTGATGCCCGAATGCTCCAGCACACCGGCCGACGCGAACAAAAGCATCAGCCACACGATTGTGTAGCCTTCCTTGCCCACCGCGCTCATGGTCAGCGACTTGGCCGCAAAGCCCGAGAAGAGCGGAAAAGCCGAGATCGACATTGCACCAATGATACAGAAGATCGTCGTCCACGGCATGGACTTGTAGAGCCCGCCCAGTTCAGACGCCTTGGTCGTGCCGGTGCGATAGAGCACCGCGCCCATGCTCATGAACAGCAGGCCCTTGTAGATAATGTGGCAGAAGGCATGCGCCGATGCGCCGTTAAGCGCGAGCGCATTGCCGACCCCTGCGGTGCCGAGGCCGATGGCACAGATCATGAAGCCGACCTGGTTGTTCAGCGAATAGGCCAACACCTTGCGCAGGTCGTTTTCGATAACGGCGAAGAAGACCGGGAACACGGTCATCACGGCGCCGATCCAGATCAACGCGTCATGGCCAGGGAACATCCGCGCGAAAGCGTAGACGGCCAGCTTTGTCGTAAAGGCCGACAGGACAACCGCGCCGACCACCGTGGCCTTCGGATAGGAATCCTGCAGCCAGTTGTGCAGGAAGGGAAAGGCTGCCTTGATGCCCAGCGCAATGAAGACGAGCAGTGCGCCCGGTTCATTCAGGCTGGTAAAGGCCGAGATCGAAAGGTCGCCGCGCGACTGGTACACATAGCCAATGCCAGCCAGCAGCAGGACGCCGGACAGAATCTGGACGCCCAGATACCGCATGGAGGCGAAATAAGCAGCGCGCGTCCCTGCCCTCAGAATCAGGAAGACCGATGTAATGGCCGTCAGTTCCCAGAACACGAACAGGGTCATCATGTCGCCCGAGAAGGTCGCCGCGACGGCGGCCCCTGCATAGGCAATCGACATACCGTCCTGCAGACGGTCGTCTGTGTGCCACGCATAGATCGCGTTCAACAGCGCCGCGAGCAGGAATGCGAGGCCGAAAATGTAGCTGAGATTGTCGACCCGATAGAGAATCATCTCGATACCCAGCGCGTGGCCGGTCAACAGATTCACGTTCCGATCCGCGACCGAAATCAACAGGATGGCAATGATGGGCGCGGCAATGGTCAGTCCCTGACGCACGCGGCGAACAGGCAAGAAAAGGGCGCCAAGGCCGACAGCAATCAGGAGCCAGCCGGGATTCAGCATGGAGAGCAAACCAGTCATCAGTGCTCGTCTCCTTCGTCAGGATAGGTCGGGGCAGCGTCAGGCACGGCCGGTATATCCGGGTCGATATCCGACGGCGGACCGCCCGGATCACCATAATAGGTTTCACTGCGACGCAGCAGTCGGCCCAGCGGCCAGCCCAACAGCACAACGAAAGCAAAAGCGGCAAAGCCCCACAGCGCATAGAATCCGGTCGCTTCGGCCATGTGGACGTATTCGTGCCGATCAACGGCCAGATCGATGACAATCAGGAAGGCCGAGAGCAGGCCGATGCCCCAGAAGATCGCCGTTCCAGCGACTTTTGCCTCGGTCCATCCGAACAGGATCTTGGCCACAGGATGCACCCCATCTTCTGACGGCGTGTGCAGACGGTGCGCCTTCTCTGCGGCGCGCTTCACGAAGCGTCCGCTGGTATCGCGGGTATCATTCGGCGTTTCGTCGCTCATGGCTGACCTCCAGCGAAGGCAGGGGATGACGGGGCTTCAAACGCAGGCGACAGGAAGTCCGCCAACGGCCCGACAAGGAAGAACAAGACCACACAAAGGCCCGCCGTCACGACCGGTGCTGCCACAGTGAAGAATGGCGCGCCGTCCGGTCGCTTGAACGGTTTCGGCTCTGGCGTGCCCGGCGTTGGCATCAGCGCCAGGATCGGGATCGGCAGCAGATACGCAATGTTCAATAGCGACGAAATGATCAGGACATAGGGTACAAAGCCTGTGCCCCGGTTGATCGCGCCCTGCATCAGCTCATATTTCGCCCACGCCCCCGCCATCGGCGGGATGCCGATAATCGACAGGGTCGCAATGAAGAAAGCGATGAAGACAATCGGCATCTTCCGGCCAAGGCCCCTCATGTCGGATATGTTCGTCAGCCCGGTGGCGACATAAATGGCACCAGCGCACATGAACAATGTCATCTTGCCAACTGCATGCGCGGCGATCTGCAACGCTCCACCCATGAATCCGGCCTGCGTGGCCAGCATTGCCCCCAGCGTGATGTAGGACAGCTGCGCAATTGTCGAATAGGCCAGACGAGCCTTGAGATTGTCTTTCGTCATCGCGACGAGCGACGCGACGATGATGGTGAAGCACGCTACCCAGAGCACGAATTCGCGGCCCGGCGTCGCGTTCAGCAAATCCTCACCGAAAATGTAGATCGACACTTTCATCACGGTGAAGACGCCCGCCTTCACAACCGCAACGGCGTGCAACAGGGCGGAAACCGGCGTTGGTGCGACCATCGCATTGGGCAGCCAGAAATGGAACGGCATCAATGCCGCCTTGCCGATGCCGAAAGCAAACAGGATGAGCAAGGCGCTGGCCACGGCCGGATCGAGATTGCGTCCGGCAAGCAGGCCACCCTGAACAAAATCCAGGTTCTGGCCAGCCAGGGCCCAGGTCCACATGACCGCCATCAGGAACAGGCCGATGGATGTGCCTAACAGGGTCAGCAAATAGATGCGCCCGCCGCGCTTGGCCGCCGCATCGCCTTTGTGCGCCACCAGTGGATAGGTCGACAGGGTCAGCACTTCATAAAACACAAACAGCGTGAACAGGTTCGCCGACATGGCGACGCCCATCGCGCCGAATATGGCGATGGCGAAACAGATGTAGAAGCGCGTCTGATTGCGTTCGCGGTTTCCACGCATATAGCCGATGGAATAGAACGAGTTGACGATCCACAGGCCGCTGGCGACCAGTGCGAACAAAGCACCCAGCGGCTCCAGCTTGAAAGCGAAATCGAGGCCCGGCGCAGCCTGCCCCACATAGAGTTCAGGCACCTCGCCGCCTGCCACCTTCATGGCAAGCGCGATGACCACACCGAACAGCGCGGTCGCGCCGACCAGTGTAACGCCTTCACGGACGTTCGAGAACGCTCCCGTCACGGCAATGCCGATCGCAATCAGCAATGGCAGGCACAGGGCGGCCCAGATCAACAGCTCAGAGTTCATCAGAAGGCCTCCAGTCCGAACGCGGCCGCAGCGGCGTCACGCGCCAGTCCGAGCGGCAGTTCGGTCGTGATACCGAAATAGATGTTTGCAAGGGCCAGTATCCAAAGCGGCACAAGCAACAGGATCGGCGCTTCCTTGCGCGATTTGCGCGGATTGATCGGCGGCCGGAAGAAGATCGCCTCCAGAATGCGGCCCATATAGATCACCGCCAGGAAACTGGAGAACACGACAAAAACGACGCCCCACCACATGCCTTGGTCGAACAGGGCGTAGCCGAGCTGGAGCTTTGACTGGAAGCCTGCGGTCAGCGGCACACCGATCAATGACAGCCCCGCGATCGCGAAGCCGGTCATTGTCCAGGGCGCTGTGCGTCCCAAGCCGGCGAAATCGCGAATGGTCGTGCCCTGGAATGTCAGGACTACGCCAGCGACTGCCATGAAGAGTGCACCCTTGATCATCGCATGGTTCAGCAAGTGGAACAGGCCCGCACTGACGCCTGCAACTGTGCCAATGGACACGCCGAGGATCATGTAACCGACTTGCGCAACAGAGGAGTAAGCCAGCGTCCGGCGCACATCGGTCTGGAAGACTGCCTGGAAGCTGCAGGTTATCATCGCGGCGAGGCCCAGCGGCATCAGCAAGTAGGTGAAAGTCGCCTGCTCGAATGCGAATTCCGGACGGAACACGGTGAACAAGAACCGGATCAGCGCATAGAGCGCAACCTTCGTCGCCGTAGCCGACAGGAACATGGTCACGAAGCTTGGTGAGTAGGCATAGGCGTTTGGCAGCCATTGATGCAGCGGCCAGACCGCTGCTTTCAGGCCGAGCCCGACAATGATGAACGCAAAGCCCGCCTCAACACTGCGATTGCCCGCCAGCGAAGGCAGCATTTCGGCAATTTGAGCGATGTTCAGCGTACCCGTGGCGGAATAGAGGAAGCCCACACCAATAATGTAGAAGCTGGCGCCGAGCGTACCCATGATGAGGTAGTTGAACGCGGCCGGAAGAGCGCGGCGATCCCGGCCCGCCCCCAGCGCGACCAGCACATAGGTGGAAATCGACGAAATTTCGAGGAAGACGAAGAGGTTGAACGCATCTCCCGTGATCGCAACGCCGCTGAGGCCCGCAAAGCAGACGAGAAAGGCGGAGTAGAACAGCGGGTGCTTGCGCTCAGGGATCTCTGCCTTGACCGTCGGCCATGAAAAGATCGTGGACAGCACACCAATGGCAGCCACCAGCAACAGGATCATGGAATTGAGCGCATCAACCCGAAGCGTGATACCGATGGGCATGGGCCAGTTGCCAACGTCATAGCCGACGACGCCAACCGGAGAAGCCTGCACCTGTCCCACCAGGATCAGAGCGCAGAACAGCGAAAACACTGTGGCCGCAATACTGATCAGCCAGGACAGCCGACCACTTGGCAGGATCGCCAGCAGAGGCGCCAGGAACAACGGCACCATGATCAACAGTGCGGGTGCGTGAAGCAACGCCCAGCGGGGCGCGGTATCCAGAAGCAGGTCGATCATGCCAGTGCCTCTTTTTCAGCTGCTTCCTGTTCGGCTTCCTGAGCGATGGCGGTCTGCATGTCGATCTCGCGCACTTCATCTGCCTCGATTGTGCCATAGGCTTCGCGAATGCGGACGATCAGGGCGAGCCCGACCGACAGGGTCGCGACGCCCACCACAATCGCGGTCAGCATCAGGACGTGCGGCAAGGGGTTGGAATAGGTATGCACCAGATCGGCCACGCGGTCGCCACCAGCAGACGCCGTGAGTACGGCATCGACCGCTGCGTGAGGAACTTCTTCGCCATGACCGCCGCCATGACCCCCAGATGTGTCAGGATCCATCAGGATCGGGGCGGTGCCACCGGCCACAATGCCAAGGGTCACGTAAAACAGGCAGATAGATGTCTGGAACAGGGACAGACCCACCAGCCGCTTGATCAGATTTCCGGACGCAAACGTGATGTACAGGCCGATCATCATCAGCCCGATGACCGCCCAATAGTTTGCGCGCTCTAGAATGAATAGCAGCATCGGCCTACCAGTCCTCGTCGCGGATTTCGGCCACGCGGCCAGCGAAAGCGTAAAAGATGGTCAGCATCGCACCGGACACACCAAACAGAACGCCCAGTTCAATCAGGATAATCCCGACATGCTGGCCATGATGGCCACCCGGCTCCTCGCCGAAAAGCGCTTGATATTCAAGATATTGCCCACCCTGAAGCAGCGCCCAAAAACCAACGCCGGCATATAGCAGCACACCAACCGCCGCGACTGAGCGGGTGAAGGCGGGCGGCACGGCCCGCATGGCCGACGGCACCCCAAAGACAAGCGCGTAGAGAATGATCGCCACGGCCAGGATCACGCCGGCCTGAAAGCCGCCGCCGGGTCCGAAATCACCGTGGAACTGAACGTACAAACCGAACAGAACGATGACCGGAATCAACGTTTTGGTGATCACCCGCAAGATGACGTGATGGTCGCTCTTCATGAGTCCGTCTCCTCATCTTCTGCCTCAGGTGTCTTGCTGGCCTTGGGCAGGGTCTTGTCTTCATTGCGGATTGTCTCCGCCAGCGAGCGCTCGCCGAAGCCGAGCAGGAGCGCAACAGCAATACCAGCCACAAACACAACCGTCGTCTCGCCCAGCGTATCAAACCCGCGATAGCTGCCGAGGACCGGGGTCACGACATTCTCGATGCCGGTGTCATACCAGGCCACCCGCAGATAGGTGAGGCCGACGCCGGTATTGGCGGGTGAGTTCGGATCGCCCACGGCTGGCAAATCGACCGTCGCATAGATCAGCATGATGCCGGTGGCGACGCAGACGAGCAAAGGCCCGAGCTGGCGCAGGGATTTCTCCGGCTTCGCGGTGCGTGATGTGAGCAGCATGGCACCCAGCAGGACCGCGGTGGACATGCCCGCGCCGACGGCTGCCTCAGTGAAGCCGACATCCACCGCATCCACGGCGACATACCAAGCCGCCGAGACCAGCGAATAGATGCCCGACAGCATCACGATGGCGAACAGGCTGCGCAAGCGCGCAATGGCGATCGCCACGACAAACAGGAGGCCGAGCAGGACGATGTTGACCAGCGCCAAGCCGATATCTGGTTCACTCATGGCCATCAGGAATCCTGCCCTTCCTTGTCATGTGTATCGACCGGCCCGATCAGGGGCTGAAGGCCGGCTGTATGCGCCGCATTTGCGGCAGCATGCGACGATGCCGGGCTGGTCAGATAGATGAAGATGAAGATCGCACCCAGTTTGCTGACGACCATCCAGTCGGGCGCCATCATGGCCATGCCGAGCAAAAGTAGCGTCGCGCCAGACGTGTCGGTGATACTGGCCGCATGAAGGCGGGTGTAGAAATCCGGAAAACGCAGCACGCCCACGGTGCCGATCAGGCAAAGCAGCCCGCCTGCCAGGCATAGCGCGGCGCCAAGCGGAAACCGGATGACTTCCCACCCTGCTGCGAGCGTTGCGAGGAAATCAGCCATTGCCACCTCCCTGTCCGCGACGCACCAGTGGAACCTGGAATGACCGGTAGCGGAAGAATTTCAGGATCGCGATCGTCGAAACGAAATTGATCAGTGCGTAGAGAATGGCGATGTCGAGGAATTGTGGGCGCCCCATTACGAAGCCAAGCAGGCCGAGCGCCAGCACGGTCTTGGTGCCGAATGAGTTCACGGCCAGCACGCGATCATACAGCGTAGGACCGGCAATGGCGCGAATCAACAAGAGGAGCATGCCGAACAGAACGGCGATGAGGGCAGCAGCGGTCATGCGGGGCCTCCCTTGCCATCGGCAGCGCGGCGAGACCGGCGGTCCATCTCGGCGAACGCTTCGGGCTGGGCTTCCTGTTCGTAGAGGGCATGCACCAGCATCTTGTCACCTTCAATCTCAACGGTGACGGTGCCCGGGGTCAGCGTGATCGAATTTGCGAAGGTGACTTTTGCGAGATCAGATTCACAGGCGGTCTTAACCTTCACCAGGGCCGGAGCTATGTCCATTTCGGCTTTCAGACAGGCCTTGACCACGGTCCAGTTCGCTTTCGCGATTTCTTTCATCAGCCAGGGGAAGTAGAGCGCAAACCCGACAATGCGCACATACGGCGAGCCTTCACGATCAATGATGTCGAGTCGGTATGCCAGGATCAGGCAGACAGCCACTGACACAGCGCCCAGCGACAGCAATAAAGGTGTGTAATGGCCGGACATGCCCAGCCAGAAGCCGACCAGTGCAACCAGCAACCCCAGAAAGTACGCCACACGCGCCCCTTTCATAGATGACCCAATACAATGAACGCCCTGACCTAAAGGCCTGCGCGCGTCTTGGAAAGTGCTTTTCGGATGGTTTTGTGTCGCTACCTGCCAAAAACGAGTCGCGCGGTACGTTGCGGCGAGGAAAAGCTGGCTTCCTCATTGGCCGGCACATCGTCGATGGCGGACGATAGAGCGTTCGGAGAGAAAGCCGAAGACAGCGACCAGTTCCAGTAGCGCAGCGTGGTCTGCGCCTTGGCGACGGTCATGATTTCATAGATCTCGGCCACGCGGGCAAAATCGGGATCGATCTCTCCCGTTCCGGTTTCCAGGTCACGTTTCAAGCCCGCCCACAGGACGGGGAGAAAGTCGCGCTTGACCCCGGTGCCCTTGCACAGCACCGCGATCCCCTCTCCACCCTTGTCCGTCAGAATCTTTGCCGCCGTCACTGGCTTGAGGCCCGCGAGGTAACCGATTTCCTGCGCGAGTTCGGAATCCAGTCCCTCCAGCGCGGATGCGTTGATCGCGTCCTCGAGACTGTCATAGGGACTCTTGTCGATCGCCGCGCGATTGCGCTGGCGCCGTTCGATCAGCTGAATTGCCTTGCGCGTAACCGGATCGGCCCAATTCTCTTCTGCGGCAAGTTCAAACACGTCGCGGCAGGTGTCGATTACTTCCAGGCGATCGGCGGCATGGCGTTGAAGAATTTTCCTGCGGGTCGTGCTGTCGCTCCACCAGAACATGGCCATGGCTTGAGACGGTTTGGTTTCCAGTCGCTCAACCAGAAGCGCGCAGAGTGATTCGTCCCCGCGCGACCGGGCAACCAGCTTGTCGATCGCCTGTTCGGGCATGATCGCGCCATTATTGGCCAGCATCACCTTCACGACGGGAATTTCGGCGAACTCCGCCAGATATTCACAGACCGAATCGGGCACAAGCTTGCGCTCGGCAATGACTTTTCGGTGTTCCTGGGTCCCGGACATGCAGATTTCCCGCAAGTCGCAGGCATCGAAGCCCTCATTTTCCTCAAGCACATGCTGCGCAACGCGGAATGAGCACTGGCCGAGATAGCGCAAGACACGTTTCGGAGCTTCGCGGTGGTTCGACAGGCGACGGGCGCACATTTCCCGATCGGTTTCTTCGGCGTGAAACAACACTTCCAACAGGATATCGCCCACCATATGGCGGTCCTGATGGGCCAATCGGGACGCTGGCATGGCAACAAGGTCCAGCAATCGCCGGAACAATGCGTTCCGCGCGCGACCGATCGGTGGCATCTGCAGCGGTTCCAAGGGATCTTCCATACGTGTGGCCGTTTTCGCAATGACGAAAACTGTTGCAGCAAACGGTTAACGGTCTGTGGAGATGGTGCTGAGCGCTAGTTCCGCTCTTGAGAACCGGGGTGCACAACCATCAGCAACAGGCTGGATACCAACATGACGATCGCGAGCATGAACAACATGCCGCCATCGGTGGCTGTGTTCTGCGGATCCAGTGACACTGGCACTTCCCGGCCCAACCAAGGCGACAGATGCATCGCAACTGCCCCGCCGAGCACGCCCGCAGACATGAACGCCCCGAACCGGCGCGTCATCGGCAAGATCAGGAACAGCGCCGCCACCAGTTCCAGCAGGCCTACGACAACACGGCCGGCCGGTTCATAAAGGCTGATGCCTGATTTCGCCGCAATGGTCTGGAATACGATGTTCTCGCCCGGCGGGTCGAAGAACTTCACCATACCTTCTGGCGGATTGGGCAGCGGGTGAATGGTCGCCTGAACGAACATCGCGATCAGGAACAGGGCCAGGGCCCAACTCACAATATGCCGGAACAGACGCATTCTACATACCTTTTACCGGTGGGCCATTAGCGTGAAGCTAACCATACCGCAGCGCTGTGGCAACTGAACTATGCGCGAAGTTCCCGTGACACCAACTCCATCCAGCCTTGCCGCGCGCTGTTTGTGAAATCATGTCCTGCTCTCCTTGGTGCCAGCAAGGATCAGCACTTGTGCGTATGGCGTCCCACCCGTTTCTTGCGCATCGGTCATGGACATCAGTCTTCATGTGTCGCAAGGCCGGGGGCTTTCCTTCTCGGGGCCGTCTTCATACAGTCCCGCCAATTGCTCCGGAGCGCGCATGCCAGACAAGATGGACGACTTCATCGACGAGATGGCCGAAGACGCGGCCGAGGACATCACGTCCCCCGTCAGCGGCGTCAGCGAAGCGATTGGGGCTGGTGCCTCCCTGCTGGCAACGGCAAACCATTGGCGCGCCCGCCAGCTACGCCGTGGCGTGAAAATCGAACTGCCCGCCTATCTGATGGTCCAACTCAGCTGGTTCATGGCCTTTGGCCTCCAGATGGTCCTGTTCCCCTATCTGATCACGGGCAAGGAACACCTGCACATGGATGGCCTGGCCCTTGGCCTCGCCAATATGGCGCTGTCGGCGCCGTCAGTCATCTTCCTGCTGATCGGCGGCGTGGTGGCCGAGCGCGCAGATGGCAAACGTCTGCTCATTATTCTGCACCTGCTGGCCGCTACACCTGCCTTGTTCCTCGCATTGGCTGTTGCGCGTGGCGAACTCTCCTATCCCGCAATGATCATCTACGGCCTGACCATCGGCACCGTCGGCGCCTTCATGATGCCCGCGCGCGATTCCATCGTGAATGAGGTCGTGGAGCGGCGCATGCGGGTCGGCTCCGGGGTCACGCTCCAACTCGGCGTTACCCTGGCGACAATGGCGCAATTCCTCGCACAGATCGGCGGACTCATCGTGGGCGGCTATGCTGACAAGCGTACACTGATGCCCGACTGGCTCGGCGGGTTTGGCATCGGCCCGATTCCGGCAGAACAGCTGCTCGCCATTCAAGGCATCATCCTGGCGCTTGGCGCAGGCTTCGCCCTCTGGCTGGGCCGGGGCCGCCAGATCGCGACCAGCGGCAAGGGCATCAAATCCGCTCTGGGCGATATCGCCGAGGGCTTCCATGCCGTGCGCTCAGACGGAAAGCTGTGGGCGATGACTGCGCTGATGTTCGGCGTCGGGATCTTCGTGATCGGTGCCTTCCTGGTCGTGCTGCCGATCGTGAACCGCGACGTCTACGGCTTCGGCTCGGATGGCATCCGGGACATGTTCGTCACTTTCTGGATGGGCGCGTTTGTTTCGTCCGTCGTGCTATCGATCTTCAAGCGCATCAAGCGTCAGGGCCGCCTGTTGCTGATCGCGCAATTCCTCGCCTCAGTCAGCATCCTCGCCATGATGTGGCAGGTGCCGCACTATGTCTTCCTCGGCATCGTCTTCATCTGGGGACTCGCCGCCGGCATCTCCATCGCGATGAGCCGCTCGATCGTGCAAGACGCCGCGCCAAAGGAAAAGCTCGCCCGCGTCCTGTCTATCTATCAGCTCGGCTTCATGGCCGGTGCGCCGTTCGGTGCCGCCATCATGGGCGCACTGGTCGACCTGTTCGGCCCCCAGAAGATCGCTATCGTCCCGGCAGGCGGCATGATCGCGCTGATCATCTGGATGGTCTTTTTCACGCCCGTCTGGAACATGAAGGGCTCCGCCTGGCTGGAGCATCAGGAGCGAAGCTGACGGCTTTGTGTAGATGACACGGGGGCCAAACGCTTCTATCGAAACCTTCATGACTTCCCGCCCGCGCGCCACTATTCACCTGTCGAACATTGCCGCCAATTGGCAGGCCATTGACCGGTTGAATCCGACCGCCACCACGGCCGCCGTGGTCAAGGCAGATGGCTATGGGCTTGGCGCGGCTAAAGTGTCCCAGACGCTGGCCACGGCAGGCTGCAGCACATTCTTTGTCGCCCATCTCGAAGAAGGCACGGCCCTGCGCAAAGCGCTGGGCTTTGGTCCGCGCATCTTTGTCTTGAACGGACCGACCGGCAGCCATCTTCGAACCTATCGCGAGGCAGACCTGACGCCGGTCTTGTCCAGCGAGGAACAGGTCGAACTCTGGGCCCGCACGCCGCGCGGGGCCTGCGCGCTGCATTTTGATACCGGCATGAACCGGCTCGGCCTTGCCTCCAGTGTGCTGACGCATCGGCGCGACGAGCTACACAAGCTGCAACCTGTCCTGGTGATGAGCCATCTGGCCTGCGGCGACACGCCGGACCATGCTCTCAATCGGGTCCAGCTTGACCGGTTCACAGAGATCGTATCCGCCTTCCCCGACACGCCTGCCAGTCTGGCCAATTCCGCCGGGTGTTATCTGGGGCCGAACTACGCTTTTGACCTGACCCGTCCGGGCATCGCGCTCTATGGCGGCTCGACCCCGCCCGACACGGTAGGTCTGCAGCCTGTCGTGACGCTCGACGCGCGCATTCTCAGTGTCTTTCATGCCAAGGCGGGCGAAACCGTGGGCTATGGGGCAACCCATACGCTGGATGGCAACACAGCGCTGGCCACGGTTGCGCTGGGCTATGCCGACGGCATTCCGCGATCCGGCAGCGACACGCTGATTGCCTATCTTGATGGCACGCCTTGCCCCGTGCTCGGTCGCATTTCCATGGACCTCATCACAATTGATGTCTCAAAAGCACAGGGCATCGCTAAATCCGGGGCGCGCGTTGAATTCCTCGGCGCGCATGCCAAACTTGAAGATCAAGCGGCCCGCGCTGGCACGCTTGGGTATGAATTACTTACAGGACTCAGCAATCGTGTCGAACGTGTCTACCCGTAAGCGCGGGGTTCCCAATCCCCTTCAATGGATCGGCGCTGCCGTGCTTGGCTTCTTCACGGAGATTGGCCGACTGACGGTATTTTCTGCTCGCGTGAAATTCGCCGCGTTCACGCCGCGCTGGTATGTCGGCCAGATCTGGCGGCAGATCATCAATATTGGCTTCTACTCCCTGCCTGTAGTGGGGCTGTCAGCGGTCTTCATCGGGGCGGCACTGGCGCTCAACATCTATGAGGGCGGAAGCCGATACGGCGCGGAGCAATTCGTGCCAAACATTGTTGTGCTTGGTATCACGCGGGAGCTGGGCGTCACGATCACCGGCCTGATGCTGGCCGGACGGGTTTCCGCTGGCATCTCCGCCGAAATCGGTGCCATGCGGGTGACCGAACAGATCGACGCGCTGGAGACGCTTTCTGCGTCACCCTATCGTTATCTATACGCGCCGCGCTTCCTTGCCGCGATCGTGTCATTGCCCCTTCTGGTATTGGTGGCTGACACGATTGGCGTGATGGGGGGCTGGCTGGTCAGCGTCTATGGCCTTGATTTCGACTCCACGACCTATCTGCGCAACACGCTGGAATTCATGACGACTGAA
This sequence comes from Hyphomonas sp. UBA3601, assembly GCF_002375605.1. Taxonomy (NCBI): domain Bacteria; kingdom Pseudomonadati; phylum Pseudomonadota; class Alphaproteobacteria; order Hyphomonadales; family Hyphomonadaceae; genus Hyphomonas; species Hyphomonas sp. UBA3601. Next base: position 43,689 of record NZ_DFME01000017.1, read on the forward strand.
GACGTGCTTGTCGGCGTCATCAAGGCGGTCGTGTTCGGCGCGGTAATTGCCATCATGGGCTGTTACCAGGGTGATCGCTCCGAAGCCGGCGCGACCGGCGTCGGCCGGGCGGCCACGCTCTCCATGGTTGGCGCGGCCGTTTTGGTCCTCGCCGCCAACTACCTCCTGTCCACCTTGTTCGTGGAGATTGGCCTGTGAGCACGCCCATCCTGAAACTTGAAAACGTCAAGAAGTCCTTCGGCTCCAAGGAAGTGCTCAAGGGCGTCGACCTGGAAGTGCAGAAGGGCGAGAGCCTCGTCGTGCTGGGCGGCTCGGGCTCGGGCAAGTCGGTGATGCTGAAAAATGCGCTCGGCCTGATGACGCCGACCGACGGCACGATCTGGTTTGATGGGCAGGACGTGACCAACGCAACCGGCAGGACGCGCGAGAAGATGCGCGCCCGCATCGGCATGCTGTTCCAATCTGGCGCGCTGTTCGACTCGCTGACAGTCTGGGAGAATGTCGGCTTCCGCCTGCTGCAGGTCGACAAGTTGCGGCGCAAGGACGCGCGCGAACTCGCCATCGAGACGCTGAAAAAGGTTCGTCTTGGCTCAGACGTTGCCGACCTCTACCCGGCTGAGATTTCCGGCGGCATGCAGAAGCGCGTCTCGCTCGCCCGCTCGATCATCTCCAAGCCGGACCTGATCTTCTTCGATGAGCCCACCACCGGCCTCGACCCGATCACCGCCGATGCGATCAACGACCTCATCCTCGAACAGGTGCGCGGCCTCGGCGCAGCCGCCGTCTCGATCACGCATGACATGGCCTCGGCGCGCAAGATCGCGGATAACATCGCCATGCTCTATGAGGGCAAGATCATATGGCACGGCCCGGCTGACATCATCGACAATAGCGGCAGCGAATATGTCGACCAGTTCGTCCACGGACGCGCCGAAGGCCCGATCCAGCCGGCGATTTAGATTCTTTTCTGCCACTTGACCCCAGACTGATCTTCAGGCGCAGTCTCCGCCGGGAACACGGGGAGACGCGCCATGATGGATTTCATCAAATATATTTCGGTGGCCTTCACGGCGCTATCGCTCGCCTTTACGGGCTGGCTGCAATACGAGAAATTTCGCCTCGACGGGGAATGGCACATCGACACCTGCACCGAAGAGGCCGACTTCACACGTTATGAGGGTTTGCACCTGGCTTGGCGGGTTTTCCTGTCAGATGATCCGCTATCGGCTCCGGTGGTGGGCGATGGCGAGAAGATCCAGGAAGCCTTCAAACCGATCCCTGCCACCGCGCGCTTCCCGGTCCGTCTGGTCGGCACGAAAGAGATCAACTCGGTCACTTTGACGGGTCGGTTTGAAGGCTCCCGCCGTGCGTCTACCGGGCGGTTCGAATTTGCGCCCAGCCTCTCCAAACGTCTCTTCTCGGGCTACATCCCATTCTACCAGCGCAATGTCGACGTGTTGGATGGACGCTTTGCCTTCACCGCGGGCAACGCCCGGGGACCGGCCCGCGCCGTGCGTCTGACAGACGGGAAAATGCCGGAAGGGCTTGCCGCTTTCACCTGTGGCGACAGCGCGGCGACCGAGACGTCTCCTCCCGAAACGGACACCCATGATGCGTCTCCCCCGGCACAGCTCTGAGACGCGACGCCTAGAGTCGTCCAGCCTTCCGAAGTATCTCAAGGGCTGGCTCAAGCTGGGGCTGATAGCGTTTCCAACGGTCCACAGATGATCGATACATGGGCTGGCGCACCTGGGCGACGCTGGCGGTGGCCACGGGCGCGGTGTTTTCCTGAAAGTCCAGACATGCCTGCTCGAAGTCGAGACCGCAAAATTCCAGAAGCCGCCGGGTTTCCGCCTCCGGTTCCTCCACCAGGGTCTCATAGTCAACCAGAGTGAACCGCGAGGACGGGAGCGCGCCCGTGTAAGTCTCAACAAGACCATGAAAGCGCGCCACATAATCCGCCAGGTCTTCAAGACTGTGCGCGCAACGATAGTGCAATGCCGACAGGGCGAACAGCTGGCGATAGATGCTCAACACACTATCGGCAGGCTGTCGCCGCAAACAGATCACGCGCGCATTCGGCAAGGCGGCAAGTATGGCCGGAACAAGTAAGGCATTGATCGGCATCTTGTCGGTGAAGCGCTGCGCGCCGTTCAATATTCCCTGCACACTTTCGATATAGTTTTGTCCGACCGCCAACAGGTCGGTTCCGGCCGCCCCCTTGATCGTACCAGCGTCCAGCATGTCCGCGCTGTCATTGCCGACTGCGCGCTTCAGGAAAGCTCCGAACTCCGGGCGTTCTCCCGCAGACACGATGCCGGAGTGGCTGGAAATGATACGGTCGACAAGTGTGGTGCCGGTACGCGGCAGGCCGACAATGAAAATCGGGCCGCCAGTTTGAACCTCACTGTTCACGCCGAGCGTATGGCACAGCGCTTCGGCGGCTTCGAAACTGGCCTGATTCTGCATTCGCTGACTGGGAATATTCTGACGCACCAGGGCCTTGCCCTTGTCCAGCCAGTCCATGGCTGCTGCCGGGTCGGCCAGGTCCTCATGCACTTTTGCAATGGCATGGGCGAGTTGAAGCCCGCCTTCAATGTCTCGCGGGTGCCGCTGCAGCCAAGCGGCCTCAAGCTCCGCGACTGCGTTCTGCTCTGGGCTGTGTTTCGTGATCAGCGCGAGATAGGCGCGCGCCGGAATGTACTGAGGCGCAAATTGGAGGCAGGTTCGGTACGCTTTCCTTGCCCCCTCAAAATCACCAATGAATTGCAGGGACGAACCAAGATTGAAGAAGACGATCGGATCATTCGAAGAGGCGGTCGCGGCCTGCCTGTGAAAGGCGACCGCTTCCTCATGCCGATCCAGGGCGCTCAACGTGGCGCCGATAGATGCCAGCGTGAAACCGTCCGATGGCTGTAGTTTTATGGCGGCTTCAATATGTATGAGCGCCTGCTTCGGCAAAGTCAGCTTGGCGTAGCATCGCGCGGCCTGAACGTGCGCTCCCGGCTCGGGATGGCCTTTCTCAAGCGCGCGTTCGAACAGCTTCAGGGCGCGCTCGAACTGGTTGTGTTCATAATTGATGATACCAAGCACAAAAAAAGCATCGGCGCAGTCCGGGTCCTGCTCCAGCGCGTTCCGGCAATAAGCATGGGCCTCCCGGTAACGCTTCTCTCCCAGCAATTGCCGCGCAGGCTGCAGCGGCGCGAACGGTCGGCCTGAACTGCGGCCGTCGTTTCCGGGATTTTGATTATCAGTCGACATGCGGCCGATGTTTGCCGCCCCCGGCGTGCGAACACAAGAGACTGCGAACCTGACCGTCTGCAGCAATGCAACCGGCATCCCGCGCCCTCACTTTTGCAGCCCGGACCGAAAGCGAACCCTTTCCCCTGCCCGCAAACCCTCATATCTCTCTGACCATGGCCAAGACCGCAACGACTGCCTTTGTGTGCCAATCCTGTGGCGAAGTTCATTCCAAGTGGAGTGGCAAATGCGCGGGCTGTGGCGAATGGAATACGCTGGTCGAGGAGACGGTCGGCGGCACGCCGGGCGGTCTCGCTGCGCCCAAGGCCGGCACGAAGCGCTCCAGCAAGACAGAATTCGTCGCTCTGAACACCGAGACCGAAACGCCTGCCCGCATCGTCATGGGTGTGGAAGAACTGGACCGCGTCTTCGGCGGCGGCATCGTGCCATCATCCGCCACCTTGATTGGCGGCGATCCCGGTATCGGCAAATCGACCCTGCTGCTGCAGGTCGCCGCGCGACTCGCCCGCAATGGCGTGAAAACGGTCTATGTATCTGGCGAGGAAGCTGCCGCGCAAATCCAGGAGCGCGCCAAGCGACTGAAGGTTGCCGAAAGCCCGGTCGACCTCGCCACCGAAACCGACCTTCGAAAGATCCTTTCGGCGCTGAAAACGGCCAAACCTGATTTCGTGGTGATCGATTCCATCCAGACCATGTGGTCTGACAGTCTTGAGGCCGCGCCCGGCTCAGTCAGCCAGGTCCGGGCCTGCTCGCAGGAACTGACTCGCTGGGCCAAGAAATCCGGCGCCGCGCTGGTGCTCGTCGGGCACGTCACCAAGGAGGGCAATATTGCCGGTCCGCGCGTGGTCGAGCACATGGTCGATGCCGTCTTCTATTTCGAGGGTGAGCGCGGACACCAGTTTCGCATCCTGCGCGCCGTGAAGAATCGCTTCGGCCCGACTGACGAGATCGGCATCTTCGAAATGCACCAATACGGCCTCGCCCCGGCCAAGGAACCGTCTGCCCTGTTCCTGTCAGCCGATGGCGATGGCGAAGGCGGGGCAGCGGTCTATGCGGCGATGGAAGGCTCACGTCCTGTGCTCGCCGAAGTGCAGGCATTGGTGGCCAAAAGCGCCTATGGCACGCCCCGGCGCAGCGTCGTCGGCTGGGATGGCGGGCGTCTTGCCATGCTGCTCGCCGTGCTGGAAGCGCGCTGCGGGATCAGCCTGTCGGGCATGGATGTCTATCTCTCGGTCGCAGGCGGCTATCGCATTGGCGAGCCAGCCGGAGACCTTGGCGCGGCGGCGGCGCTGCTGACCTCCCTTGCCGACACGCCTGTGCCCGAGCGGACCGTGTTCTTCGGCGAAGTGGCCCTGTCGGGCGCAGTGCGCCCGGTGGCCCGCATGGAGCAACGTCTCAAGGAAGCCGTCCGGCTTGGCTTCACCCATGCCTATGTGCCCGAAGGCAGTCCGACTTCAGTGGATGGCTTGACGATCACCCCAATTAAACGGCTTATCGATCTCGCCCACCTTCTCGCTCCGGACGCCCAAAATGCTTGAGTCCATTACAGCTTTCGACGCTATCGCGGTTGCAGTCATTGTGATCTCCGCGATCATGGCATTTGCCAGAGGCTTCCTGCGCGAGATCGCGACACTCGGATCATTCATCGCCGCCCTGGCCGCCGCCTTCTATGCCCGCCGCTTCTTTGCAGACGGCGTGCGCACGCTGGTGCCGGAAGGCGTCGACCCGTTGCTGGGCGATCTTGCCCTGGTCGTTGTCGCATTCATCATTGTTTATGTTCTGGTCGCATGGTTTGGCCAGCGCCTGTCCAAGAACATCCAGGGCGCCGACGGCATTGGCATGTTCGACCATTTCGCCGGTCTGTTTTTTGGCATTGCGCGCGGTGCCATCGCCCTCGTTTTCTTTGCCGTGCTCCTCAATCTGGCGCTTGATGAGAGCCGGATCCCGGACTTCATCCGGAATTCGATGACGTACCCACCACTCGCCGAGATGGCGAACTATGTGAACGACAATGCGTCGAAAGTCGGAAAAGATGTGCAAGCCGCCCTTCCCTCAGAGGGCAAAACAGGGCAATAGGCCCTTGTCGCAATACCGTCACTCAGGAGGTGCGTCTCAAATGGTCCTTTTCGATCATGATGACGACAAGCCCCGCGAGGAATGTGGCGTCTTCGGTGTCTTTGGAAATCATGAAGCCAGCCTGCTGACAGCGCTTGGCTTGCATGCGCTCCAGCATCGCGGGCAGGAAGCCTGCGGAATGATTACCTTTGACGGCAAGCGATTCCCCTCGGAACGTCATTTGGGCATGGTAGGAGAGCATTTCGGGGGAGACCTCCGAACGCGCCTGCCGGGTCATGCTGCCATCGGCCATAACCGATACTCTACACAGGGCCGCACCATATTGCGGAACGTGCAGCCAATCTTCGCCGACCTCGCCGGGGGCGGGTTCGCCGTGGCGCACAATGGTAACCTCACCAATTCCCGCAAGCTGCGCCATGACCTCGTCAAGGACGGCGCCATCTTCCAGTCTACCATGGACACGGAAGTCATCCTTCACCTCGTCGCGCGCAGCACGGGCAAAGATTTCCTCGCGCGCCTGGTGGACGCACTTCAGAGAATCGAAGGCGGCTACGCATTGGTCGGCCTGACCGGCAAGAAACTGGTCGGCGCGCGTGACCCGGTTGGACTGCGCCCATTGATCCTTGGAAAATTGGGCGACGCGTATGTGCTGGCGTCTGAAACTTGCGCGCTGGACATTATCGGCGCCGAGTTCGTGCGCGAAGTCGAGAATGGCGAAATCGTCATCATCAGCGACAAGGGCGTCGAATCCTATCGCTTCGCTCCGCAGCGCCCGACCAGTCCCTGTGTGTTCGAATACGTCTATTTCGCCCGTCCGGACAGCATCGTTCAGGGCCGTTCGATTTATGAAGTACGCCGCCGCATGGGACACCAGCTGGCCGCCGAAACACCCGCCGATGCGGATGTCATCGTGCCGGTGCCGGATTCGGGCGTGCCCGCTGCACTCGGATTTTCCGAAGCGTCCGGCATCCCGTTCCAGATGGGTATCATCCGGAACCACTATGTCGGCCGAACCTTCATCCAGCCGACCCAGACAGGACGTCAGAGCGCGGTCTCCAAGAAGCACAGCCCCAATCGCGCCGTCCTGGAAGGCAAACGTGTCATTCTCGTCGACGATTCCATCGTGCGCGGCAACACGTCGAAAAAGATCGTCCAGATGGTGCGTGATGCCGGCGCCAAGGAAATTCATTTCCGTTCGGCCAGCCCACCCATCCTGAACCCGGACTTCTACGGCATCGACATGGCGGCCAAATCCGAACTGTTCGCGGCGATCCATACGCACGAGGAAATGGTCAGTGAACTGAACGTCGACTCGCTCGGTTTCCTGTCGGTACCGGGCCTCTATACCGCCATTGGAGAGCCGCAGCGCAATCCGATGCAACCACAATTCTCCGACCATTGCTTCACGGGTGACTATCCAACGCCGCTGGTCGATAATGAACATGCAGAATCCGACAAAGAGCGTCAGCTCTCCCTGCTGGACGACGCTTGATCGCCTTTCCTGAGCCGCGCCATGACAGATACCCCTTCCGCTTCCCCGAGGCTCGTCCTTGTTACCGGCGCCTCGCGTGGCATTGGCCGCGCCGCCGCGCTGGAGCTTGCCCGTCAAGGCAACATCGTCATTGCGGTTGCCCGCTCCAAGGCCGCGCTGCAGAAGCTTGACGACGAGATCCGCGCGTTTGGCAGCGAAGCTGTTCTTGTGCCGATGGATTTGAAAGACACCAAGGGCATCGAGACGCTCGGCAAGGTGATCGGCGAACGCTTTGGTCGTCTGGATGGTCTCGTTGCCAATGCCGGCATTCTTGGCACGCTTGGCCCGGTCGAGACGTGTGGTCCCCGCAGCTTTGAAGAGACGATTGCGGTGAACCTCACCTCCAACTTCCACCTGATCCGCACCCTTTCGCCCTGGATGCATCAGTCCGATACGCCCCGCGCCGTCTTTGTGACGTCCAGCGTTGCCCGAAAGCCGCGTGCATTTTGGGGCCCCTACCAGGCCGCCAAGGCAGGGATGGAAGCACTCGTCATCGGTTGGGCCGACGAGAATGAGAACATGAAACTGCGCGCCAATATTTTCGATCCGGGTGGCACACGCACCGGTATGCGCGCCGAAGCCATGCCCGGCGAAGATCCGATGACTCTTCCGACCCCGGAAGAGGTTGCCGCCGAACTGGTCAAGCTGGTCAGCCCGAGCGAGACACGCACCGGCCAATTGGTCACCTATCGCGAACTGGCCGGATCGAAGGGATAAGGCAGAATGGCGAAGGATGACCTCTTCCTCCTTCAGCCCCCCTTTGAAGACCCGGCCTATCCGGACGAGATTTTCTATTGCTGGCATTGCATGTTGATGGAAGGTCTGATTGCCGCCTTCCCATGCTTGGCCGAACAGATCGATATTCACCGCATCGCCTGGCCGCGCCCACGCGCGGACCTGGTCAGTCGTCTCGGGCCTGAGAACCAGTCCCTCCCCGTGCTGATCCTGTCGGATGCAGGCGAAGGATGCCAAGGCGTCAAGCAGCATGCTGGCGTGCATTTCATCGACGACAAGGATGCAATTCTGAACGCGCTGACCCTTCGCCACGGTATTCCCACGCCGCATCCTTGAAGCAGCAAACCAAGTCCGGCAGAAGGATGGCCATGTCCACGCATCTATCTCCCGCCTCTCTGCGCCCCCGATCCGCCACACTGGACGACTTGCCCGCCTTGAAAGAATGCGAACAGGGAATCATCGCCGCCGAGCGGCCCTACGACCATACGCTGAAGCCGGATCCGATCAGCTATTATGATCTTGGCGAACGCGTCCGGTCCGAGGATGCAGAAGTCGCCGTGATTGAGCTGGACGGTGCCATCATTGCGACGGGCTATGCAGAAAAGCGGGCGTCAAAACCCTACATTGCCTCTGACAATCACGCCTTTCTGGGATTCATGTTCGTGCACCCTGATCATCGCGGCAAGGGACTGAACCGTATCCTGACGGACTATTTGCTCGACTGGGCCCGCATGCGCGACCTCACCGAGATACGGCTGACCGTCTATAGCGGCAATGATCCCGCCATCCGTGCGTACGAGAAGGCAGGTTTCAATCCCTACATAACCGAGATGCGACTCAATCTGGACGAATGACTCTATTCCGGCGGCGTGGTGAGAGCAAAGCTCTCGCGCGCCGACATATCTTCAAACCAGGCCAGCAGGTTCGGATGCGGGCCACGCCAGTCGAGGTCGGGCAAGCGAAAGTCGAGATAGCCAAGCGCGCAGGCATAGGCGATCCGCCCAAGGTCGAATGCTTCCCGGTCTGACGCAACATCTTCGGCGATCTGATCCACGCCGCGATGAATTGCTGCCGTCCACCGATCCTGCCAGTAGGCGGAGCGCTCGGTTTCAGGACGTCGCGATTCCATGACGAGACTGAGCGCAGCATCCAGAATGCCATCACCAAGCGCCTGGGCCGTCAGCACCGCCCAGCGAGAGGCGCCTTCGCGCGCCAGCAAGGGCTCTCCCGCCGCCTGATGATCGAGATACTCGCAGATCACCGGACTATCGAACAGGTGAGCGCCGTCATCCAGCTCAAGCGCGGGGACCTTGCTCAGGGGATTCCCAATTTTCGACGCAGCATTCTCCGCCATGGGATCAGCGCGCACCAATTCCACCGCCTCCTGCAACCCATGCTCAATGATCAGCACCCGCACCTTGCGGGCATAAGGAGACGTCGCGGAATAGTAGAGCTTCATCACATGCACCTTCAGGTCTTGAAATGCTTCGACAATTTCAGGCCCTGCCCCTGATAGTTGGAGCCCTTGCCGCCATAGAGACCCTTGGGCTTGGAGGCCATGCTTTCATAGACCAGCTTGGCGACGGGCTGGCCATGTTCGAGGATAAAGGGCACGTCCCGCGACCGCACTTCCAGCACAGCGCGGCTACCGCCACTATTCGTGCCGAAGCCCGGATCAAAGAAGCCCGCATAGTGCGCGCGGAATTCGCCCAACTCCGGCGCAATGGGCGCCATTTCGGCGGCCTCCATCGCGCCCACTTTCACCGCTTCACGGCTGACCAGAATATAGAACTCCTCCGGGTTCAGAACAATTCGACCATCGCGCGGCCAGATCGGCTCCCAGAACTGGCTCGCTTCATGCGCGCCAATGCCGCGCAGGTCGACAATGCCCGAATGATGCTTGGCACGATAGCCAACTGGCTGGTCGCCCGTGGACTCGAGATCAATCGAGACCACTTTTTCCTTCAGCGTCTCAGGCTTCTTGCGCTTGAACCGTATCTGCGCGAGCCGGTCACCAGGGCGCACCATGATCGGGAAAGTGCGCGGGCTGACTTCCAGGTAGAGCGGGCCGGAATAGCCCGTTGGCACTTCATCAAAGGCGCGGGAGCGATTGGTGACGAGCCGCGTAAACACGTCAATCCGGCCGGTCGAGCTTTTCGGATTGGCCCGCGCCGCAATGCCGGCAGGCAAGCGCAGGGATTCCATCAGCGGCACAAGATAGACGCATCCCGTTTCCAGAACCGCGCCTTCCTTGGTCAAATCGATCCGGTGCATATGGATGCCCGGTTCCTGTAACATCTCGGCGACGGTGCGGTCCTTGCCCGGCAGGAAGCTGGCCCTCAGCCGATAAGCATCTTCGGCCAGGCGGAGATCAAGGCTTGCCGGCTGCACCTGCCCCTCATCCAGCGGCAGGTCCGTCCGGATCGCATCAGCGCCGAGAAGCGCTTCAATCTCATGATCAGACAATACACCAGAATCGACGGCCATCACTTGCACCCCTTACCCTCTCAGGCATAAGACCCGTTACAGGAAACACAAGGGACTATCGTGTCATGGCAGATGCACCGGGCGACGACGGAAAAAAGGGCTGGAAGCCTGCGACCAAAGCGGTGCGCGGCGGCCTTATGCGTTCCGAACATGGCGAGATTTCCGAAGCGATCTACCTGACATCCGGCTTTTCCTATGACAGCGCTGAACAGGCCATGCGCCGTATGGCGGGTGAAGAGGA
>NZ_DFME01000017.1:54137-66413 GCF_002375605.1 Hyphomonas sp. UBA3601
GTATGGCGGGTGAAGAGGATGGCTTTGTCTATTCCCGCTATGGCAGCCCGACATGTGAGATGTTGCAACAGCGACTCGCCCTGATCGAAAATGCCGAGGCCTGCCGCGTTGCTGCCTCCGGCATGGGCGCCATCTCAACCGCGATCCTGGCACCGCTGAAAGCGGGGGACCGCGTCGTGGCCGCGACGGCCCTGTTCGGGTCCTGCCGCTGGATCATCGCCAATCAGATGCCCAAATTTGGCATCGAGACGGTTTTCGTGGATGGCGCTGACCTTGAGGCCTGGGAGCGGGAGATCGCCAAGGGCTGCCAGCTCGTCCTGATCGAGAGCCCGGCCAACCCGCTGCTGGACGGCGTCGACATCGAGGCGGTTGCCAAGCTCTGCAAGGCCGCCGGCGCGATTCTGGTGGTCGATAATGTCTTCGCGACGCCAATCCTTCAGAAGCCTCTGGAGCTTGGCGCGGATGTCGTCGTCTATTCCACCACCAAGCATATGGACGGCCAGGGCCGCGTCATGGGCGGGGCAATCCTGTGCGATTCGGCGCGGATGGAGGAAATCTACGATCCGTGGCTGCGCCATCTGGGCCCGGCTGCGTCGCCGTTCAACGCCTGGGTTGTGCTGAAGGGACTCGAAACACTTAAATTGCGCGTCGATCAGCAAACAAAAAATGCTGCCCGCCTGGCAGACATTATTGCGGATCATCCGGCGATAGCCGCCGTGCGCTACCCGCATCGCGAGGACCATCCACACTACGACATCCACAAGCGCCAGATGAGCGCAGGCGGCACCATGATCGCCTTTTCGGTGAACGGTGGACAGGAAGAAGCCTTCAAGCTTCTGAATTCATTGGAGCTTGTCGATATCTGCAACAATCTCGGCGACACCAAGTCGCTCGCCTGTCATCCCTCCTCCACCACGCACCGCGCGCTCAGCGATGAGGAGCAGGCCTCGATGGGACTCGACCGCAGCTGGATACGGATGTCGGTCGGTCTGGAAGATTCTGACGATCTTGTAATGGATTTGACACGCGCCCTTAACAGTGTGTGAACGAATTGGATTGAATTTCACATGATGGGCAGACGGGTTCCTCCTCCGCAATACGAACAGATCACCGATGGTGTGCGCATTCGCGTGCGTCCGAAGTTCATGCATGACGAATCCGAACCGGCGCGCGCCCGGTTCATGTGGTCCTACACGGTCGACGTTGAGAATGAGAGCGAGCAGACCTGGACCATCGTGCGCCGTCACTGGCGCATCGTGGATGCCGAAGGCCGTCGTCAGGAAGTCGAAGGTGAAGGCGTGATCGGCCAGACCCCAACCCTCGGGCCGGGCGAACGCTTCAGCTATACGTCTGGCGCGCCACTGGCGGCCCCGTCCGGAATCATGGGTGGCACCTATGATCTCAAAGGGGATGATGGCCGCGTATTGATCGCGACCATTCCGATGTTCTCACTGGACAGCCCGTACGAGACGTCACTGCCCTGCTGAGATTCGTCTGGTTCTGATCAGCCTTTGATCTCGGCCTTGATCGCCTCATTCAGCCGGTCGCGATTTGCGCCTTCGATGAACTCATTGCCAATCAGGAAGCTCGGCGTGGCCTCGACACCTACGGCGCGGGCAAGTTGCTTGGACTCAGACAGTTTGCGCTGAATGTCGATCGAGCCCATATCGGCGCGCATTTTCTGGACGTTCATGCCCACATCCCTGGCCACTTCGTCGAGCTTGGCTTCAGTCAGGTCGTCATTGTTCTTGATGGCCATCAAAGCCAGATGGAATTCGCGATACTTGCCTTGCTTGCCGGCGGCGAGCGCCGCAAGCGAAGCGGTCTCACTGATGCCGCCAAAGATTGGCAGTTCCTTGAAGACGACCCGGACATTACCGTCATAGTCTTCCGGCAATGCCTGAATCCATTCGACCGACCGTTTGCACCAGCCGCAGCGATAGTCGAAGAATTCGACCACGGTGATCTCTGCATCGGCCGGGCCGATGAAATAGTCATTCTCATTATTGTAGATCGCGTCGAAATTGCTCGCGATGGCTTTCTGCGCCTCTTGAGAGGCTGCAGCCTGCTGCTTCGCGGACAGCTTGATCAGCGCTTCCTCGATGATTTCCGGGTTCTCGAGAATGTACTCCCGCACAACTTGTTCCATGGCTTCGCGATCAGCGACCGGCGCCGCCTTGCTCTCGGCGCAGGCGGGCGTCAGGGCGAGCGCAGCCATGGCGGCCGTCATCGTGGTCAGTCTGAATGTCATGCGTGGTTTCCTGTCATATTCAGGTCAAAATCGGTTCAGGCCAGATATACGGCCTGAATTCCGCACGTCTATCCGGCCTAACACAAAGTTGATCAGGACTATTCGACCGTGAGCGAGAAACGCCGATTGCGGCGATACATGTCGCGATTGTCCGGATTGTTGGCATCGGTCACCAACAGGATGTCGTCAGCGCGGCGATAATCCGGCGTGCCAGGCTCCAGGCTCTGGACAGCAAAATGGGCAAACCGGTTGGCTCGTACGATGTCGCCAACAGCATAGGCAGACTCGGCCGTGGCCAGCTGGGCATCGGCGCGGCGCCCCTGCTTTTCATATGTGATGGCCAGCTGAGCCCAGGCGAACGCATTGTTCGGCTCGGCAATCAACGCATCATGCAAAGCCTTTTCGGCGGCTTCGACATCGCCAGCTTCGTCACGCGCATTCAGCGACCGGGCAAGGTTGATCAGCAGCAGGGGCTGGCCCGGCTTCAGTTCGAGCGATTTCTCGTGCGGCGCAACAGATTCGGCGGCGCGGCCGCTCTCAAACAGGATCTGGCCTTTAAGCTCCCAGAAAAATGGATTTTCCGGATCGTCTTCAAGCAGTGAGTTCACCTCGATCAGCGCGCGATCAATATCGGAGACCTGCATGGCGGCGATGGAACGCGCATATCGCGCTGGCTGGCTCTGGTCACTGGCCGGGTATTCGCGCGCCACCTTGTTCGGTGTGTCGAGGAAGCCGATGAGCTTGGCACGCATCATCTGGTATTGATTCAATTCCCGATCGGTTTGCGGCGTGTCCATCATGCCGGAATCTTCGGCCAGCTGGCGCACGGTGCGGATCCGGTCCGATGCGAGCGGGTGGGCCCGAAAATAGGGATATCGGCGCGCGCTGGACAGGACTTCCTGATAGCGGAAATTCTCGAAGAATTCGACGATCCCGCGGGGCGACTGACCAAGCTGCGTGAGGTATTCGACTGCCGCGGCATCGGCCGTGGCCTCTTCCGAACGCGTGTGCGTGAAGAAGTTCAGCGCAGCAAATTGTTGTGATGAACCGATCAGGGCTGCACCTGCCCCCCCTTCACCGGCGGCCATGGCTAGAATACCAAGACCGATGGAGAGCAGCGCCGGGCGCATGGCGACCCCGGCCGCGCGCGAACGGCTGACCGAGTGGCCACAGGCGATGTGACACGTCTCATGCCCGATCACGCCCTTGATCTGCAGCGAGGAATCCGCAGCGATAATAAGGCCGGTATGAAGGTGAATATTCTGACCGTTCGCCACGAACGCATTCAATGAAGGATCATTGATCAGGTACAGGCCGACATCGTTCGGCTTCAGCCCAGCCACTTCGAGAATGGGATTGGTCCATTCGCGCAGCGTCTCCTCGATCTCCGCATCGCGGATCAGGCTTTGGGCCGTGGCGCTTGCCGCCATCATTGCGGCGAGCGCTGCGGTCGCGGCCAGTTTCAGGAAATTTCGCGCCATGCAAAGCGCCTCCTGTTGATTGCATCTACATCCCTGATTTTATGGGATGCCTTACCGATTGGCGAGGGCTTCCTCGCACTATAACGGATTTGTCAGGAATCGGCTGACTGGAAGATGAATGTCAGGGTTGGATCGAGCCGAATACCAATCTCCGTTCCTGCTTTTGGTGCCGTCATGCGCGGCACAAGCGCGGTAAGGGATTGTCCCTGGCACTCCAGCAACAAACGACAAAGCGGGCCGGTCAGCTGGCTGGCTGTTACACTGGCCCTTACCGCCGAACTCTCATCCTGCAACACGCCTTCCGGGCGTACGATCAGTTCCGCTCCGACTGGTACATCCTGCCCGACGAGTCCGGTCGGCAGGTCCGCAGCCCGTATGCGGCTGACTGGACCGAGAGCGGCGGCAATCGCCGCGCTTTGCGGTCTCTGGTAGATTTCAGCCGCTTCACCCTGCTGCAACAAGTGCCCGCCCTGAAGAATGGCAATGCAATCGGCGCTTTCGAGCGCCTCGGTCGGGTCATGCGTCACCAGCAGTGCCGGAATGCCAGCCTCCCGGATCGCGGCAAGCGCCGTATCCCGCACACTGCCACGCAATGCCGGGTCGAGACCGGAAAATGGCTCATCCATCAGGATCGCGGCAGGCTCCGGCGCAAGTGCGCGCGCGATGGCCACGCGCTGTTGTTCGCCGCCCGAGAGTTCGTGCGGGTATGCGCCGGCCCGATCTGTCAGACCAAGCCGCTCCAGCCATTCGGCCGCCAGCAGGCGGGCCGCTTCCTTGCCGCGCGATTTGAGCCCGAAGGCCACATTCTGCGCGGCGGTCAAATGCGGGAACAAGGCGAAATCCTGAAAGATCAGCCCGATGCGGCGTTTCTCGGCCGGGACCGTCTTGCCCGGCGCAGAGAGCAATTCATCTCCCAGCCGGATCTCACCACCATCGAGCGGTTCAAGTCCGGCGAACAAGCGCAACAAAGTCGATTTTCCCGCGCCGGACCCACCGAGCAATGCTGTGATGTTGCCGGGTTCCAGAGTGAGGCTTACGCCCTCCACCACAGCGGTTGGCCCATAGCGGCGGGTTACGTTCGTCGCGGTCAAATGCACGCTCATTGCGTGTCCCCCGGACGCGAATGGCTGAGCCGCCACGATAGCAGGATCACGGGCAGCAAGCCTGCCAGCGTGATGAGCAGGGACGGCAAGGCCGCCGCCGCCAGACGCTCATCCGTGGCATAGGCATTCGCCCGAACAGACAGTGTGTCCCAATTGAAAGGTCGCAGCATCAAGGTAGCCGGCAGCTCTTTCAGGGATTCAACGAACAGGATCAGTGCACCAGCCATGGCGCCTGATAGCGCGACCGGCAGGTCAACGGAAACCGCGCGGCGCAGCGGCGAAGCCCCAAGGCTCTCGGCGGCATAGCCCATGGAGGCCGGGGCGCGACCGAGCGCTGCCACCATCGGCTCTGCGCCCGACGTGGTGAACCGGCTGGCATAGACCCATGCCAAGGCCACGATTGCCCCCGCCCCGGTCAGCGTGATGCCAAGATATCCCATCACCAACAGCGCGCCGAGCGCGAGAACGGCACCCGGAATGGCGTAGCCGGTCGAGGCCATCAGACGCGCAAAGCCGGCGATCAGTCCGCTCTGCCGGGCCGTCAGCGCGATGACCATCGCCAGCACGAACGCCAGCGCCGCACCTGACCCGGCAAGGATCAGCGTGTTCACCAACGCCCGCCCGATTGGTGCGATCTGGTCTTGCGATTCCATGACAAGCCAGACCAGGCGCGACATTGGCAAAACGAAAGTAGCAAGGAACAGGAGCGCACAGGCCGCCATTGCGCCCAGGCCGGCCCAGCGTGGCAGGCGCGCCCGTGACACGCTGCGCCACCGCGTCGAGCTTTGCTGGCTGCCCGCACGTCCCCGCGTATGACGCTCGGTCAGAATCAGCGCGATCACGATCACGACCAGAACCAGAGCGAGCCGCGCCGCTGCCGCGGGTTCGCCAAAGCTCTGCCAGGCGCGCACAATGCCGAAGGTCAGGGTGGGCACACCGAGAAACTCCGCTGCGCCATAATCGGCCGCCGCTTCCATCAGGGTCAGGGCAAGGCCGGCTGCGATGGCCGGTCGGGCGGCCGGCAGGGCGACCTGCCAGAACCGCCGGGCACTGCTGGCACCCAGACTGCGCGCCGCCTCCAGAGCGCAGACAGATTGCGAGACGAAGGCCGCTCGGGCCGTCAGATAGACATAAGGATAAAGCGCGCAGGTCAGCACGAAGGCGAGCCCCGGCAGGCTGCGCATGTCCGGAAACCAATAGTCCCGCGCGGTCCAGCCGGTAACATCCCGGATCGCTGTCTGGAACGGCCCCATCAGGCCCATCAGATCGGCATAGGCATAGGCAAGCACATAGCCGGGCGCCGCCAGAGGCAGGATCAGCAACCATTCGAACAGGCCCCGTCCCGGAAACTGGTACATCGTCACCAGCCAAGCCGCCGGAACCGCAACGGCGAGCGTCATGAGCGCGGTTAACAGCAGCGTGCCGAGCGTGCCGGTCGTGTAGCCGGTCAACAGCGTGTCGCGGATATGGGTCCACGCTTCACCGCCACCATTCATCAGGCCCGCAAACAGGGTCACGACAACAGGTACAGCAATGATCAAGCCCGCCAATAAGGCGGGCCCGTCAATGCTCCTGAATCGGAAGCGGCGTATGGCGGCCAGAGCGCTCAAACGAGATCAGTTCCATCCAGCCCGGTCGTAGATGGCCTGTGCCTCGGCCTGATTCTCTCCAAGCTTGTTGAGCGGGAACACGCTTTCCTTGAAATCAGGCGGCAGCCGGTCGAGCCCTTCCGGCATCTCGGCGCCAGCGACCAGCGGGATTTCCTTGGTCTCGGTGGTCAGCAGGAACTGGCCCTCCTCACCGGCCAGCCATTCAATGAACTGGATGGCAGCCTCCTTGTGCGGTGCATGGGCCGCAACACCCGCGCCGGTGACATTCACATGCGCGCCCCAGCTATCCTGCTGCGGGAAGGACAGCATGGTCTTTTCAACCGATTTGCGCTGGGCGTCGGAGCCTTGCGTCATGCGCACCCAGTAATAATGGTTCACCAGCGCGACCGAGCATTGGCCAGCGGCAATTGCCTCAATCTGCCCGGTGTCGCCGCCCTGGGGCGGACGTGCGAAGTTCGCCACCACGCTGCGCGCCCAAGCCTCGACCGTATCCTTGCCAAGTCGATCAATCAATTCCCCCATCAGGGAGAGATTGTAGATGTTCGTGCTGGACCGCATGCAGACATCGCCCTCGAGATTGGCGCTGGCGAGGTCGGCATATTCATCCACTTGCTCCGGCTCGACACGGGCAGGATCATACACGATCACGCGCAGCCGTTTGGCCAGACCGTACCAATGATTGTCCGGATCGCGGAAATGCTCGGGAATGCGCGTCGCTAGCAATTCGGACTCGACGGGCTGCATCAGGCCCGCATCCTTGAATCGGTAAAGTGTGCCAGCATCGGACGAGATAATGACATCCGCCGGACTATTGTCGCCTTCGGCCTTCATCGCCTCAAGCAGTTCGGCCGCGCCGGATTCGCGAAACCGAACGCGGATGCCGGTCTCATCCTCGAAGCGTTTGTAAAGCTCCTTGTCGGAATCATAGTGCCGGGCCGAATATACATTCAGCAGGCCGGTGGGCTCAGCCACAGATTCTGCAGCAACTTCGGACTCCCCGGAATCTCCAGAGGGTGCCCCGCAAGCGGCAAGAAAAACGCAGGCGGTGGCCAGGGATGCATACCATTTCATGGAACAAACTCTCTTTGAGGGGCATTGATGATCTGTTCAATCACATTTGAGAATGGATCGCAACGAACGACATGCGCGACCTTTTTGCCCGAAATTTGCACAGACCCCCGGATTGGGACGGTCATGAGCAAGAATCTTATGCTGCATCGCACAAAATGCGATATTGATCTGAAGATACAAAATGAGTCCGGAAAACCGGACGTAACAATCAGGTGCTTGGGGATGACAATGAAAGATATCGTAGTGGATCTCGATTTAGGGTCACCGGAAGAGGACGCGCTTCTGTCAGCAACGCTCGACGCGTTCGTCATCGAACAGCTTGAGCGCGACGCCGATGAAGGCCCCGAAATGATGGTACGCACCGCATTCCGTCCGACCGGCGAGATGTGCAAGGAAATCGTGTTCCAGAGCCAGAAATGGGCCGAAGCTTTCCAATCCTATTGGGAAAGCCAGAAAATGCAGGTCTCCGCTGCCTGAGCGTTCAATTCGCTAGTAGAATGGCATAGATAGCGCAGATGACCTGCGCCGCCCGCCCCGAAACATCTTCCCCCCGCATTGCCATCGCTGGCGCGGGCATTATCGGCCTCAGCTGCGCGCTCGAACTCGCCCGGCGTGGCGCTGCCATCACGCTCTACGATCCCAACACACCCGGTCGCGGCGCCAGCTGGGCTGCTGCTGGCATGATTGCCCCCGCCTTCGAGGCCGCCTCAGAGCCGGGCGTTCACCCCCAACTTTTTGATCTCTGTCTTGAAAGCGCGCGGCTCTGGCCGGAATTTGCAGCGCACCTTGAAACCGAAAGCGGAGAAACTGTCGGATATGCGGCCGGACCATCCCTGGCGGTCGCCGCGAGTGAAGCAATGGCAGCCCATCTCGACGGAATCCTCGACACGCTGACCAAGCGCGGCCTGCCCGGCCAGCGGCTGGACATGGATGCCGCACGCCGGATCGAACCGGCGCTGTCGCCTGACCTGCGCGGCGTCCTGCAGCTCACCACGGATGGCCACGTGAACAATCGCGCCGTCGTCTCGGCGCTGCTCGCCCTGTGTGAACGCCACCCTCGCATCATGCTGGAACGCACGCCCGCACCGTTACAGTCACACGACGACGCGCTGGATGTGGAAGGCCATGATTTCATTCTGATCACAGCCGGCTGGCAGAGCGGCGAGTTGAAAGTGACCGAACATGGCAAGCAATTCAGCCTGGCAAACTGGGACTCGTCGCTGGATGAGATCGACACTTATGGCGGCCAGATGCTGTCGGTTGAGCGTCGGGCAGACCACCCCGCCACCACACTGCGCGCCGGTCCGATCTACATGGTGCCACGCGGCGACCAGCTTGTCATCGGCGCCACGATGGAGCCCGGCCGTACGACAGGTATGCCGAACACGGATGATGTCACCAACCTCCTCCAAGACGCTTCCCGCATCGTGCCCTCACTGGCCGATGCCCGCATCACCTCCGCATGGTCCGGCATACGTCCCGGCACGCCCGATTTCGCACCCTTCCTCGGTCGCACGCGCCAGCCCAACATGTTTGTCGCCGCAGGCCATTATCGCAATGGCATCCTTTTGACACCCATCACGGCAAGGATCGTGGCTGACCTGATACTGGGTGGCGACTCCAGCGACCTTGCCGCTGCCTTCGCGCCATCTCGCGCGCTTCCGGCGCAAGTCTGATTTTCCTTGAATTCAGCGCCGGAATGCGTATGTAGGCGCTTCGATCCGCAGAGAAACCACTGGAGGCCAAAGACATGGATTACGCAAAGCCCAATGCTTCGCTGACCCTTTCCATGATCGCACGGCCTGTCCATGTCTTCCTTTCTCACGCTCGTTTCCCTCTCCCTCACCACGCCTGACGGCACGCCGCTCTTTGACGGCCTGACCCTGTCGCTCGGCCGCGAACGCATTGGCCTTGTCGGCCGCAATGGCTGCGGCAAGTCCACCCTGTTGCGCGCCATAGCCGGCGATGTGGAGCCTGCACGCGGCAGCTTGTCCGTGCACGGCCGCCTGGGCCGCCTCGCCCAGATCGCGGACGAAGCCCAGACCATCTCCGAAACGCTCGGTGCGGCAGACGGCCTTGCCCGACTTGCGCGCCTGGCAGCGGGTGAAGGTTCACTGGAAGATGCCGATTTGGCCGACTGGACGCTGGAGTCCCGGCTCGAATCCGTTCTGGCATCGACCGGTCTCCGCGACATGCCATGGGACACCCGCCTATACCGGCTCAGCGGCGGCGAACGCACACGAATCATGATCGCCCGGCTCCTGTTGGAAGAGCCCGACATATTGCTGCTGGACGAACCCACCAACAATCTTGATACGGATGGCCGTGCCGCCATCGCGAAGCTCCTGCGCGATTGGCGCGGTGGCGCACTCATCGCCAGCCATGACCGCGACCTGTTGGAACAGACGGACCGGATCGTGGAATTGTCCCCCATAGGCGTGACCGTGTTCGGCGGCGGGTGGAGCGACTTCCGCGAAGCCCGCGACGCTGCCCGCGCACAGGCCGAAGCTGATCTCGCCAGATCCCAGACCGCCCTGCGTCGCACACAGGCAGACGCCCAGCGCGCAAAGGAAAAACAGGACCGGCGCGACAAGGCGGGCCGCACCGCCCGCGCAAAGGGTGATGCCCCCAAGATGCTGCTCGACAAGCGGCAGGAACGCGCCGAGGCCACCGCCGCACGGGGCGGCGACCTTGCCAGCCGCCAGACCAACGAAAGCGCTGCCGCACGGGAAGCCGCCCGCGCAAAGGTGGAGATCACGGCCCCGATCACAATGGACCTGCCGCACGTCCACCTGCCCCGGTCAAAGGACATCCTGCGCGTGACCGAGGCCGTCGCCGCCTTCGGCAACCGCCGCCTGTTCGGGCCGCTCAGCTTTGACATCAGAGGGCCGGAGCGGATCGCCATTGCCGGCCCGAATGGCGCCGGCAAGTCGACGCTGATGCGCATGATCCTTGGCGAAATCGCCCCCGCCTCCGGCACGGTCGAGACGCTGACGCCCCGCATCGCCCGGCTCGACCAGCATGTCAGCCTGCTGCCCTCGGGCGGCTCGATTCTCGAGGCCATCCTCGCCGTCCAGCCGCACCTGACAAAGAATGAAACCCATGCCGCCCTCGCCCGCTTCGCCTTCCGAAATGAGGCCGCCCACCAGTCCGTGGCGATGCTCAGCGGCGGCGAACGCCTGCGCGCGGGCCTCGCCGCCATCTTTGCCGCGCCCGAGCCCCCCGAACTCCTCCTGCTGGACGAGCCGACCAATCATCTCGACATGGCCACGATCGAAACCCTAGAAGCCGCCCTCAACGCCTATTCCGGCGCCCTCCTGGTCATCAGCCACGACCCAGCCTTCCTCACAGCCATTGGCATCACGCGCACAATTGCGCTCCCCTGACGCAGGGCAATCGCTGGACGGGCCTGCATGGCCGCCTTAAGTCTGGCCCTCAGGAGGATTACGTCACATGCATCAGATCGCGCCGATGAGTGAAGATCAGGCCGCCATCAAGGCCGCCGTCGAAAAAACGCTCGAACCCTTTGGGGATGATTACTGGGCGAAGACGGACGAGACCGGCGACTGGCCGGAGGAATTCTGTGATGCCATGGCCGCGGGCGGCTGGCTCGGCATTGCCTTCCCGGAGGAATATGGCGGCGCGGGCCTCGGCCTGACCGAAGCCGCGCTGATGATGCAGACCGTCACGCGCACCGGCGCGGGCTATTCCGGCGCCTCTGCCATCCATCTCAACATTTTCGGGCCGAAGCCCCTGGAGCGCTTCGGCAATCCGGAACAGAAGCGCGAAAACCTGCCCAAGATCATCTCTGGCGAGGAGAAGATGTGCTTTGCCGTGACCGAGCCGAATTCCGGCCTCGACACGTCCAGCCTCGAAACCAAGGCCGAGCGCACGAACACCGGCTACACGATCAATGGACGCAAGATCTGGACGACTGGCGCCCAGCGCGCCGACAAGATCCTGATCATCGCGCGCACCACGCCCAAGGACCAGTGCGCCAAGCCGTATCTCGGCCTCTCCCTGTTCTACACAGACCTCGACCCGAACAAGATCGAGCGCCAGCCGATCCCGAAAATGGGCCGCAAGGCGGTCGAGTGCAACATGCTCTATATTGATGGGCTCGAAGTGCCGAAAGACCACCTGATCGGCGAAGAAGGCGAAGGCTTCAAATACCTGCTTCAGGGCCTGAACCCCGAGCGTGTCCTGTTCGCGGTGGAATCCATCGGCCTCGGCTTTTCCGCGCTGGAGCGGGCCGCGACCTATGCGAAAGAGCGCGTCGTCTTTGGCCGCCCGATTGGCCAGAATCAGGGCATCCAGCATCCGCTGGCAAAATCCTGGGCCGAACTCTCCGCCGCCGAACTGCTCGCCTACAAGGCGGCAGGACTCTACGATGCCGGGCAGGATTGCGGCGCCGAGGCCAATTCCGCGAAATACCTTGGCACCGAAGCTGGCTTCCGCGCCTGCGAGACCGCCGTGCTGACTCATGGCGGCATGGGCTACGCGAAAGAATACCATGTCGAGCGCATGATGCGCGAAGCCATGCTCGCCCGCATCGCCCCGGTCAGCCGCGAAATGATCCTCAACTTCATCGCCGAACGCGTGCTGGGCCTGCCGAAGAGTTACTAATTGATCCGGGGAGACCACCCGGCCTGTCCCCGGCCCTTTAACGTCAAAACCCCTGACCTGCCGCGCAGGTCAGGGGTTTTTTCTACGCCCTATCCAACCGGACTTGGCGCCGTGGCAGGATTGGCTGCATGGAC
>NZ_DFME01000017.1:66556-69908 GCF_002375605.1 Hyphomonas sp. UBA3601
GGTCGCCCTGCGCCTGTATGTGCGGGCGCTGAAGGGCCGGGGCGTTCCGTTCATGACGGTCATCGACCATCGCGGCACCGTGTATCTTCAATGGATCGGCGACGCGCCGCATGAGCGCGAACCGGACCCGCTGGCCTTCACATGGTCAAAGGCTTTCCGCCTTGCAATCGGCGATCTGGACTCCGCCCATCCCGGCGAACACCGGAACCGTGTGCGACTTGATGCGGGCGAACCAAGCTGCCAGATGCCGTTCAGCCAAAGCTACGCCCTGCCCGGTCCGGACCCCTGACCGCGCCACCTTTCACGAAAATTCAAACTCCCCCGAAGCGCCCTCACAGGCGTCGCACCTGCTGGCGCGGCCAGCCTACATGTTGTCGGCCTTGGTCATGTGCTGGAAGAATTCTTCCTTACTGTTGGTACGCGGATAAGGCTCGGCGGGCACCGGCTTACCCAGGAAGGCGCAGAGTGGTTCCCAGCCATCCTTGGCCGAATGGACCAGAAGGCGCTCGGCGGGAATGGTCGCCTTCACTTCGGCTTCGTGCGCGTTGAAGGCGGCGATCAGGCTGTCCTTGTCTTTCGCGCCGCCAAAGCTGCGCTCCAGCACTTTTGTCACCATCTTGAACCATTCGGTCGCTTGCGGCGGCCATGTGTCCGGCGCCCAGACGGTGGCGAGAATGGTCTCGGATATGCTGCTGTACCAGCTCTCGGCGGAACGCGTCGAAAGGATGATCTTCGCGTCCGGATAGGCCTCGGCCGTCTCCTGCCAGAAGGCCGCGGTTGGCCAGTCCACGGCGGAATTGTACCCGTCATAGATGGCGCCGAAGTCTGGTGTGCCCGCCAGCGCAGCATTCCAGAGCGGAACCTGTGCCTCGCCATTCTCGATGACCTCGATCATGTGATGGCACGGCCCGAAGCCAAGTTGCTCGAGCGCCAGTTTGAGCGACATCGTGCCTGTGCGCCCGAAACCGGCGCTGATTACGGATAGTGTCATTGAATTTGTTCCCTTCACAGCCTTTCAGGCGTCCCTGCTGTTTCCATAGCATGACCATGAGGCGGGCGGTAACAAGAAATTTGCCTTGCAGGGCGAAGTCGATCAGGCGACCACCTGGGTCGGGACCGACAGCATGGATCCCATGCCGTCGAACTTCAGCTCGCCGGTCAGGTAAGGCAGCATCTTCTCGGCAATCAGGGGCTTGGTGAAGATATAGCCTTGGACCAGATGGCACCCGGCCGAGCGCACATGGTCCAGTTCCTCGCGGGTCTCCACGCCTTCCGCCACACAGGCAATCGACAGCGACCGGCAGAGGCGGCTGATCGTCCGGACAAGGCCAAAGCTTTTCTGATTGTGGTCGATTGACGAAATGAAGCTTCGATCGATCTTCACAATGTCGAATTCCAATTCCTGCAAGTACCGCAGGGACGAGAAGCCCGTGCCGAAATCATCCAGCGCGATCTTCACACCCAGTTCCCGGAATTTCAGCAGGTTGTTGTGAACTTCGGTGAAATCCGTCAGCAAAGAGGATTCGGTCACCTCAATCGAAATGCGCTGGCGCAGGCTCGGCGGCTGGCGGATCAGCATCGAGGCAAGCAGGTCCGTACACTGCCGGCTGTTCACATCCTGCGCAGACAGGTTCACCGCAATCCGCGCCGTTTCCGGCCAAACCTTCAGTTGGGCAATCACCTTGCGGAAGACTGCCAGAGTCATTTCCTGGGTCATGCCGGCTTTCTCGGCAATCGGCACGAACTCGCCCGGCGGCACCATACCAATTTCCGGACTGTCCCAGCGCGCCAGTGCCTCGCAACGCCGAATGGCCCCATCGCGCGTGTCGATGATCGGCTGGAAAACCAGATGAATTTCCTTGTCGAGATCCGCATTCTTGAAAGCTTGGTGCACAAGCACTTCGCGGCGTTTGCTGGCGGCATGATGAGACGAAAACTCGACCACGGGGCCGGACGTCGCTTCCTTGGCGCGGAACAGGGCAAAATCTGCCTGCTCAAGCAGGTCTTTTG
Organism: Hyphomonas sp. UBA3601; assembly: GCF_002375605.1. Taxonomy (NCBI): domain Bacteria; kingdom Pseudomonadati; phylum Pseudomonadota; class Alphaproteobacteria; order Hyphomonadales; family Hyphomonadaceae; genus Hyphomonas; species Hyphomonas sp. UBA3601. The sequence goes on from NZ_DFME01000017.1 coordinate 68,567, forward strand.
CCGAGGCGACATCAAAGCTGCGCGAAGACATGCCGACCGAGGCCGATACGCGGCTGATATCTCCACTCGGCAGGACAACCGGGTGACTGATCGAAGCGACCAGTTCCAGCGAGAACTTCATGGCTTCCTCGCGCGATGTGTTCCACGGCAGGACGTACGCGAACTCATCTCCGCCAAGGCGCGCGACCGAACCACCATAGCGGGCCGCCGCTGCCTTCATGCGGTTTGCTGTTTCCACCAGCATGGCATCCCCTGCCGAATGTCCGAACACGTCATTCAAGGGCTTGAAGCCGTCCAGGTCGACCAGTCCGACAATCGGCAATTCCCCATTCGGGCTGCGCTCGAAGAAAAGGTTTATCTGCTCGAAGAAGCGGCGGCGGTTCGGCAGGCCGGTCAGGGTATCTGACAAGGCCAGGAAGCGATTGGATTCCGCCAGGCCCGATGCCCGCTCATTCTCAGAGACCAGCTCATTGTGCAGCATCACCGATTCCGCGATGCGCTGCTTGTAAGTCAGGGACACTTTCAGGAATGCCGCATACGACACCGCCATCGGCACGGCCATATAGCCATAGTAAAACGGATCATGGCGCACGAAGACGAAGCAGAATATCAGCAACGTCCCCGACAAGCCAGCTGCCACAATACGCGGGCGCGGCATTGAGCACATCATGCCAACCGGGCCGATCAGGCCGGTAAACAGAGCCAATTGCGCTTCCTGCCGACCGATCGCGTAGGGCCACAATAGAGCAATCCAGCCTCCGATGACCGCAAAGATGATCAGCGAGCCAATTTCTATCACCACGAAATCACGCTGGGCGCGCAGGGGATCTGTGAATTCAGCCTGTGAATCGCGCCAGTGATTGATCCGCAGGATACTCCCTACGATGAACAGGCATGGCAGGCCGAGTGTCAGGTATAACGGCGCATGGTTCAGGAAGCTCATCCCGAGCGACAGCGACGCGACACACAACATCGCGTAGAGCGCTGACAAATTTCTCGAAGTCGCGCGCATTTGCTCCATGACGACCGCTTCTTCGAGCGTTCGCGCGTTCTGGAGCATTGTACGGTAATGCTTGATGTCGGATATACTTCGCATATCAGCCTGTTCTGTTCTGCGGTAACCAATAGCGACAGTTCCATAAAGCCCGGTTTAGTGGGGAAATGATTCCACTACTTTCCATTAACCATGTCTTCATTCCCATTTCGGGCCATCAAGTTGCGTCTGGGCTCTTGCAATTCCCGCATTCGCTGGCAAACAGCATCACATGACCGACACGCTCCCAGACCGCCTCGCCCTTGATCCAGACAGCAAGTTTCACGATGCAGATTTGCTGCAACGCGA
>NZ_DFME01000017.1:70100-74224 GCF_002375605.1 Hyphomonas sp. UBA3601
ATGTCGAAGTCTGGCTCAAGGATCAGCCCGAGGGCTGAGGCCGCCTTCAGGCTTTCCACTTTCCCACATCCCGGACTCCGCATAGACTCCCGCTCGGGAGGAAATCGTCATGCCGTATCTGATTGCCGGGCTGGTCGTGTTCTTTGGGGTCCATCTGTTTTCCGCGTTTCGAAGCCGAAAACCGGGAGAGGATCTGAAACAACGCATAGGCTACGGCCCCTATATGGGGCTCTACAGCCTGATTTCGTTGATCGGATTGGTCCTGATCATCTATGGCTATGACGCAGCGCGCTGGATGGGATCGCTCTATTTCGCGCCCAGTTGGGGCTCACACGTCAACATGGCGCTGATGCTGCCAGCCTTGATCTTCCTCGTCGCTGCCAACCTGCCGACAGGCCGGATCAAGAAAGCCCTGAAGCACCCCATGTTGGTGGCGGTGAAGCTCTGGGCGCTTGGTCACCTTCTGGCCAATGGCGAGTGGAACTCGATCATCCTGTTCGGCAGCTTCCTCGCCTATGCCGTGATCGACCGGATCGCAGTGAAGAAGCGCGGCGACAATGGCCCGCCGGGTGATGTGGCGGTGTCCAATATGGGAGACATTGGCGCGCTGGTGATCGGGACCGGCGTGTATGTCGCGTTCGTCTTCCACCTGCATCGATGGCTGATCGGCGTGCCTGTCGTGCCGGGAGTGTAGTCACATGGATGCGCAATGCGCTTGCGGCGCCCTGAAAGTCACACTGCCTGACGATATCACGCCGGCCGTTGTCGCCTGTCACTGTACCGCGTGCCAGCGTCGCACCGGCTCCCCCTTCGGAGTGGGGGCATATTACCTGCTCACTGCTTTGACCATTACAGGCAAGGCTACCCCCTGGACACGCGAAGCTGACAGCGGGGGTACCTTCACGACCTATTTTTGTCCCACTTGCGGGTCTACCGTCTACTGGGTCACGGAAAAGCACCCGGAAGCAGCAGGTATCGCCGTAGGGGCGATCGCAGATCCGCGCTTTCCCGGGCCGATCCGCTCGGTCTGGGAAGAAACCCGGCATGAGTGGGTGGACATACCCACCGCCCTGCAGCACTTCCCCAAAGGCCGCAGCTGATCCGGCAGCGCCGGAGCGACCGTTCACATGCGCTTGCCCGCCGGTCTGAGGCAGGCTAAGTCGCTGGCCATGTCGAAACAAACTCGTATTTCCCGAAAAACCGTCAAGGATATCGCCGCCGCCAAAGGGGGTGAACCGCTCGTCTGCCTGACGGCCTATGACGCGCCAATGGCCGAGATCATGGACCCGCATGCCGACCTGATCCTCGTTGGCGACAGCGTCGGCATGGTGGTCCATGGCCTGCCCTCGACCGTTGGCGTGACGATGGAGATGATGATCCTGCACGGTCAGGCCGTGATGCGCGGCAGCCAGCAGGCCTTCGTCGTCGTCGATATGCCCTTTGGCAGCTACGAGACGAGCGAAGATCAGGCCTTTTTGAATGCCGCCCGCATCATGAAGGAAACCGGCTGTCAGGCGGTCAAGATCGAGAGCGGCGCCTATGCCGCTACCCAGATCGCCCATCTTGTGGAGCGTGGCATTCCGGTGATGGGCCATGTCGGCCTGCGCCCGCAGGCGGTGAATGTCGATGGTGGCTTCCGCGCCAAGGGCCGCACCGAATCCGAACGCGACATCGTGCTGAACGAGGCGCGCGCTGCAGACGAAGCGGGCGCATTTGCCATTGTCATCGAAGGCGTTGCGCGCGATCTCGCCGACGAGATTACCAAGGCCGTCAGCTGCCCCACAATCGGCATCGGCGCGTCCGCCAGCTGCGATGGCCAGGTACTGGTCACACAGGACATGTTGGGCCTGTTCGACTGGGCGCCGAAATTCGTGCGCCGTTACGCCGACCTCCGCAGCGAGATCGACACCGCCCTCGGCCAGTTTGCTGTCGACGTCCGGTCCCGCGAATTCCCCGGCGAAGCCGAGACCTATTCCCTGCGAAAACCTGAGGCGAAACAGCCCTGACACGTTGCAGCTGGGCGCAGGCGCGTCTAGGTTCCCCCCGAAGTCAGATTACCCGATCGGAGCGCCACGTTGAGCGACATTTTTGACGAAGTCGATGAAAGCCTGCGCCAGGACAAGATGGAAGGCCTGTGGACACGCTACAGGCCCTTTATCTATGGCGCGGCAGCGCTGCTCATCGGGGCGGTGGCCCTAAATGAATTCGTGTTGCGCCCACAGGCTGAACAGGCCCGGGCAGAACGCGCGCTCGCCTTCGAGAACGCCCTGACCCTGCTGGAAGAAGACAATTACGTCGAGGCCGAAGCCGCGTTCCGTGAATTGGCCGAAGGCAGTGGCAAGATCGCGCCTTTGGCAGCGCAATATCTGGCGCAGACCCAATATGAGGGCGGCGGCGACGCCAATGGCGCAACCCGCACCCTATCGGCCGTGGCTGCCGTGGAAGGCAGCCCGTATGAGCGCCTGTCCATCCTGAAGACCGCGTATTTCTCGGTCGACACCCAGTCCATGGCAGACCTTGAAGCGACGCTCGGCAGCCTGGTCGAGGATGAAGGCCCGCTCGGCGCGCTTGCCCGTGAACTGATCGCGGCGAAAGCTTTCGAGAGCGGCGACATTGCCCGCGCCCGGACCGAGTTCAACCGTCTCCGCTTTGATGCGGCTGCGCCCGAAGGCGTGAAGCGCCGCGCCGAGATCGCCCTTGCTGCGATCCCGCCAGCGCCAGCTGAAGAAACGACCGCAAGCGACACTGAGACACCAGTTGAGGGCGAAGCGCCCGCTGAAACTGCCGATATCGAGGAGACCGGCCAATGAGGCTTTCACGCCCACTCAAGCTGACCGCAACCGCAACGGCGTTCATCGCCCTGACGGCCTGCAGCAGCATTCCGTTCTTCGGCAATTCCGGCAATGACGACAAGGAACAGCTCGACAAGGCTGGCCGCGTCACGATGGTGCTCGCGGAGGAAGCGGTTGAGGCCAAGCCTGAGCTGGCCACGGAATCCATCGAACTGTTGCCTCCCACGGATATGGCATCCTGGCCGGAAGCAGGCGGAACCCCCGCCAAGGCACCAGGCCACGTCAATGCAGCGCCTGACCTGAAAATCGCCTGGCGCAATTCGGTCGGCAAAGGCTCCAGCAACAAGTCTGCCGTGACCACGCCACCGGTCGCCAGCGAGACTGCCATCTACACGCTGGATGCGGACCAGACGATCTATTCGACGGAAATCTCCAGCGGCCGCACGCTCTGGAAAAAGGAACTCAAAGGCCTGACCAAGCGCGACAAGACCGCGCTCGGCGGCGGCCTTGCCGTGACAGATGATACGCTGATCGTCGCAAGTGGCTTTGGCTATGTCACACGCGTCAGCGCCGAAGACGGGACCGAATTGTGGAAGCGCGAGCTTGGCGTGCCCATGACGGGTGCCCCCACCGTCAAGGACGGCACGATCTTTGTCGCCTCCAACAATAATGAAGTGTTCGCGCTGGACCTTGAGACCGGCGAGACCGATTGGAGCGATCAGGCAATTGCGGAATCCGCCCGCGTCCTCGGCAGCCCAAGCCCGGCCGCCATCGAAGACTTCGTGATCGCGCCTTACTCCTCTGGTGAGATCATCGCCTATCTTGCCAATAATGGCCGTCGCCTCTGGACGGATGCCATTTCGCAGGCCGGCCGCTTCACACCGATTTCCGAGATCAACGATATCGGCTCACGCCCGGTTCTGGCCGGTGGCCTCGTCTTCGCGTCGAGCCAGTCCGGCATCACGGTCGCGATTGACGGGCGCAGCGGCAATCGCGTCTGGGCGCGCCCCATCGGCTCGACCCAAGCCCCAGCGCTCAGCGGGAAATTCCTGTTTGTCATCGGCACCAATGCCACTCTGGCGGCGCTGGATGCTGGCTCAGGCGACGCCTATTGGGTCACCGAGCTGCCGCAGTACAAGAACGAGAAGAAAAAGAAGAAACGTATCAGCTATTCCGGTCCGCTTCTTGCGTCGGGACGCATCCTGATCGTTTCGTCCTATGGCGAGCTGCTCGCCTTTGATCCGCAGACGGGCGAACAGACCGCGTCTCTGGATATCAAGGACACGACTTACATCGAACCCATCGCCGTGCAGGGAAAAGTCTTCCTGCTGA
>NZ_DFME01000017.1:74296-74626 GCF_002375605.1 Hyphomonas sp. UBA3601
CCTGCTGACCGATGAAGCAAAACTGGTTGCGATTCAGTAGCAGGCTGCGCCGGGCTGGCGCGCCTCGCCTGAACGCATAGGAGCGGGCCCCGCCATGCCTTTGAAACTCGCCATCGTCGGACGCCCCAATGTGGGCAAGTCGACCCTGTTCAACCGCCTCGTCGGCAAGAAGATCGCGCTGGTCGATGACCAGCCGGGTGTGACGCGTGACCGGAAGCAGGCGGAAGGGCGTCTTGCCTCCCTGCCATTGGTCCTGATCGACACAGCGGGCTATGAGACCTCCTATGACGACAGTCTCGAATCCCGCATGCGCCAACAGACCGAGGCCGC
>NZ_DFME01000024.1:0-33558 GCF_002375605.1 Hyphomonas sp. UBA3601
AGCCTGATCCCCGAATACGCCCTGATGGGGCATACGCGCGAGCGCAGCGGACCGATCCTGCCGCGGATTGCGCCGTCGGGCGTCTATCCATGCAGCGATGGCATGGTCATCATCGGCGCCAATCAGGACTCCCTGTTCCGCCGCCTCTCGGCCATGTGCGGAACGAAATGGTCTGACGATGCACGCTACGCAACACATGATGCACGCGGCGAGAACCAGTTGGAACTGGATGAAATGATCTCGAACTGGACGAAACAGCGCACAATGGCAGATGTGCTGGCAACTTGCGAAGAGAATGGCATTCCCTGTGGGCCGGTGAACCGCGCCAAGGAGATGCTGGAAGATGCACATATTGCGGCGCGCAATGCCATCATCCGCGTGGCCCATCCGGTTCTGGGCGACGTACCGATGCAGGGCGTCTTTCCTAAACTGTCCGATACGCCCGGCGGGGTGGAAGAAACGTCTCCAAGCCTGAGTGAGCACACAGAAAGCATCCTTGCAGGCCTTGGATTCAGCGCGGACCAGCAGGCGGCGCTGCGCGCGCAGGGCGTCATTTAGGGCGAATCTTGACTGGCTCACCGGCGTCATTTCGATTAAGCCGCCCTCATGACCGATTATCCCGATCCCCTTTCCGGCAGTGCGCAGGACGAGACGCTTGAGCTGCGCCCGAAATTCAATGCGGACGGCCTGGTTGCCGCCATCGCGCAGGATGCCGGAACTGGCGAAGTGCTGATGCTCGCCTGGATGAATGCCGACGCGCTTGCGGCGACGATCGAGACCGGGCGGGCAACCTACTGGTCCCGTTCGCGCGGAGCGCTATGGGTCAAAGGTGAAACGTCCGGGCATGTTCAGGACGTCATCGAGATCCGTATTGATTGCGATCAGGATGCTATCCTGCTGAAGGTCAACCAGACAGGCGGTGCCTGCCATACAGGGCGACCCAGCTGTTTCTACAGGATTTTGTCTCCAGATGGACGCAGTCTGTCTGTTGCCAACAACTGATACTTGAGATTGAATTTGCTGGAAGACAGAAGGGGGCCTCTGGCATGCGTCTTATCACTATAACTGCGGCAGTATCCGCACTGGCACTCGCGAGCGCATGCGGGTCAGAATCGCCTGCATCTACCGAGGCAACATTAGAATCGCCACCCGAAACACAGCAGGAAGCGGCGCTGGAAGTCGATGTGCTGGATTGCGGAACGATTGAAGTGTCTGACCTCGACGCGTTTTCGTCTGCCGGCGACTATGCCGGTGAGACTGACACGTTCACCGATTCCTGTTTCCTCGTGAGGCATCCTGATGGCAACTTGCTCTGGGATCTTGGTTTGCCAGGAGTGCTGGCTATTGCGGGCCCCCAAACGCAGCAGATCTTCACGGTTTCGCTCGAGCAGACAATTACCGAACAATTGGCAGATAGGGGGATGTCCCCAGACGATGTCGACTACGTGTCCATCTCTCACAGCCACTTCGATCATATCGGCCAGGCCGATCAGGTCGCGGGCTCGACTTGGCTGGTGAGCCAGAAAGAACTCGACGCCATGTTCGGGGAAGGGGCCGAAATTGCCCAGGAGCAGCAGGCGCTGTTTTCATTGTTCGCCCCCATGGAGCAGAAAGTCTTCGAAGACGAACTTGATGTTTTTGGTGATGGGAGCGTTGTGATTTTCGAGACGCCCGGACACACGCCGGGCCATACATCCCTGCAATTGATGATGCCGGAAACCGGCCCGGTCCTGTTGACCGGGGACCTCTACCATCGCGCTGAAAGCCGCGAGCTGAAGCGCGTTCCCCGGTTCAACTCCGATGAGGCCATGACCGTGTCGTCAATGGAGGCATTTGAGGCGCGTGCGGATGCCCTGGGCGCAAAGGTCATCATACAGCATGAACCTGCGGACATTGACCCCCTCGAAGGTAAAATTCAGTGAGATTTCGTTTGAAGTCGTTTCCAATCGTTGCGGCCATCGTAATGTTGGCGTCGTGCTCAACTGCGACCAATTCATACTCGGCGCTGGACCAGCCCAATTCGGGGTGGTCGCTGGTTTTCCGGGACGAATTCAACGGACACGGAAAGCCTGATCCTGAAAAATGGATATCGCAGGAGTATAATCGCAAGAAAAATCCTGACGGCCCGGATGGCTGGTGGCTCAAGGATAATGTCAGTCTGACAGGATGGGGCCAACTCGAAATCAGCGCGACGCAAATCCCGAATCGCAATCCTGAAGAGGATGACGATCCGTATGACTACGCATCCGGCATGGTTTCCACCGAAGGCAAATTCGAAACGACGTTCGGCAGGTATGAAGCCCGCATAAAATTGCCACAGGATCCGGGTTGGTGGCTTGCCTTCTGGCTGTTCGCGGATGAGGTCCACCGAGTGGATGGATCGGGAGAGGACGGAACCGAGATCGACATCGTTGAAGCCTTTGGCTGGACTGACAAGATCAGCTATGCGCTTCACTGGGATGGGTACGGAAAACGCCACAAGACCAAGAACAAGCGCGAGTTCCACCCGGGAATTCGGAGTGGGTGGCACGTCTTCGCGCTGGAATGGACTGAAACCGAATATACATGGTTCGTGGACGGAGAGCAGGTCTGGCAAAGCGCTGCGGGCGGCGTGTCGAAAGTGCCCTTATGGGTGAAGCTATCCGGCGAGATAAGCACGCAGTCGACAGTGGCCCACAAATGGTGGTCCAACGTGCCGGATAACAAACGCTTACCTGATCGTTTCCTGGTCGACTGGGTCCGGGTGTACGAACGAGAAGCGCCGTAGGGTGCGGGGCACCCTACGGATTCCTTTTAGTTTCCGCTTTCGATCAGGCGACGGGCAATAACCATGGCCTGAACCTCGCCAGCGCCTTCGAAAATGTTCAGAATACGAGCATCTTGCAAGATGCGGCTGATTGGGTATTCCAGCGCAAATCCGTTTCCGCCATGAATCTGCAGGGCGTTGTCAGCTGCAGCCCAGGCGATCCGTGCGGCAAGCAGTTTCGCCATGCCGGCTTCAAGGTCGCAGCGCTTTCCGCCATCCTTCTGGCGCGCCGAGAAATATGTCAGCTGGCGAACACCCACCAGTTCTGCGGCCATCATGACAAGCTTGTTTGAAACGCGCGGGAAGTCAAAGATCTGTTTGCCAAACTGGTTGCGATCCAGCGCATATTGAAGACCGGTTTCAAACGCATTTTGCGCAACGCCAATGGCGCGGGCCGCAGTCTGGATGCGAGCGCTTTCAAAGGTCGCCATCAGGTGCTTGAAGCCTTGGCCTTCGACACCGCCAAGCAGGTTCTCGGACTTCACCTTGAAATCATCGAATCCGATTTCGTATTCCTTCATCCCGCGATAGCCGAGGACTTCGATCTCGCCGCCGGTCATGCCGTCAGCAGGGAAGGGGGCGTCGTCTGTTCCGCGCGGCTTCTCCGCAAGCAGCATGGAGAGACCAGAGAAATTGTTTGTGGCGGGATCAGTCCGGGCCAGCAGTGTCATCAGATCGGCTCGCACGGGATGCGTGATCCATGTCTTGTTGCCTGTGACACTGTAATGAGAGCCGTCGTCGGACTTCACGGCGCGTGTCCGCAGCGAGCCAAGGTCAGAGCCGGTATTCGGTTCAGTGAAGACGGCCGTTGGCAGGATTTCTCCGCTGGCTATTTGCGGCAACCAATGGGTCTTCTGGTCGTCCGTTCCGCCAATCAGGATCAGCTCCGCCGCGATCTCTGACCGGGTGCCGAGAGAGCCGGTGCCGATGTATCCCCGAGACAGTTCCTCTGAGACTACGCACATGGCAATCTTGCCCATGCCAAACCCGCCAAACTCTTCAGGGATGGTCAGGCCAAACACACCAAGCTCGGCCATTTCATTGACGACCTCCATCGGAATGTACTCATTGTTCAAGTGCCACTCATGGGCATGGGGTTTGATCTTGTCGGACGCGTATTTGGAAAATTGTTCGCGAACCATCGACATGGTTTCGTCCAGACCGGTTTCTTCAACCGTGTTCCGGCTTAGGGCGTCAGGTAGGCATTCAGCCGCAGCAGCCATCACAGCAGGGGTTTTTCCATCAATAATCAGCTGCTGGACGACCGGCGTCGCGAACAGGGCATCAGCTTCCGCAACGATGCCCAATTCGTGAGGGCGGATCACTTCGCCCTGATTCATGGGTACTCCACCAATCAGTTGAGCGCAGTATTCGCTAAAGAGAATTTGTGTCAGGAGCGCTTCGGTCGTGCTGAATTTGCCCTCTTGCTCCAGACGCGCGGCCCATTCGGCTGTCTGGCGTAGCGTTTCAGCATATGTGCCCAGCCAAGACAGGCCGTGGGCCATATGTTGCTGGCGTTCGAGTGCAGCCCGGTCAGGACGGCCATCCGCCTTGGTCAGCGCTTCGCGGCATTTGCCACGTGCAACGTCTACATAGGCGTCGACGGCTGCGCTCGCATCCTTGATGACAGCAACAAGGTTTGGAATTATCGCAGAGTTCAGGGCCGGACCCTCAACAGCACCATCCATTCGAATTTCCTCCACTGGACTTTATTTTCGTTGAGTATAGGGCGCAGGTGGCGGCAAGTCATATATATTTTGTGCGCTGCAACAAAACGTCTCGGTTCGATGTCATGTAAAATTGAAGGATCACACCGGGTATCCTTGCGTTAACCGAAACTTCGGTTCCGGCTTTCTAAATGGCCCTTTCTGCCGCCACTTCCTAACGGAGCCGCCTCACATATGAACCCTTATGAACGTTTCCGCATTGTCTCGGGCTTCCTGGCGTCCAGCGCGGTGCTGGCGAGTGTCGTGGCATTTGGCCCGGTTGTGCGCCAGACCATTGTTGACGCCGCCGGTTCCAGCCAAGTCGCACAGTGGGCCGGACTGATAGGCTCGGGTGTGATGCTGCTCGTGATCTGGTCTGTTCTGTCGGGTGTCCTCCTTCCGGGTGTTCTAAAGATGGGGGTGCTGCGTCGATGGGTCCTCGGCCGTGCTTTCGTGGAAGGCAGTTGGATTCAGGCTGAACGCGGTGGCCCAAATGGTCCACGCCTGGCAATCGTTTCAATGAAGCCCGCATACCCCGGCATCCTTGTGACCTCCTCGACCCTGACTCGCATGGGCGAGATTGAGAGCGGCCTGCATGCAGAATTCCACCAAATCAGCTGGCCCAGACTGGACTTCAAGTTCCGCGAAACCTTGCCATCGAATTCGGGCCGACAAGCCGAGGGTTTTGGCGAGATTCAGTTTGACCTGACCGGAGGCGCCCCGCGCCGGTATGCCGGCTGCTTGCAAGTGGCGGGTATGGACAAGCGCATCAAGACAGAAGGCATCAAGCTGACATCCTGGAAAGAGCGCCGGCAGCTGCGCTCCCTTGAGGGCCGTCGGGACGTACTGTCCAAATACTGGTCAGCCTTTTTCGAGGGGCCAATCGTGACAATTTCCCGCGATAGCGACAGGTCCGATTCCGGAGAGGCCAAGCGGTCCGGCAAAGTCGAAATCCTGCGTCAGCGTGGCGCGAAGGATTGGCGCAAATCGGACACCACGCCGACGGCTGATCGCATTCGCGATGAGTTTTCAGCTTCTTCCGACTAATCCTGACGCCGGATCGTCCGGCTCTGGCGCCGCATGATGGCCCGACCGATGGGTTCCGGCATGATGCGAGTCAGCGTGGCAAGACTTTTGTTGACGAGCCCCGGCACCACAACCGGTTGGCCGCGATTGACCGCATCAATGCCGGCTTTCACGACAGGCGCAGCCTCCATCCACATTCGCTTGCTCATCTTGTTCATCTGCTCGCGCGTGCCGTTCACGTCATGGAATTCACTATAGGTAAAGCCGGGACAGAGTGCCGTGCAGTGAATGTCCGCCCCTTCAAACGCGTCGCACTCGGCATTCAGGCTTTCGGAGAATTTGATGAGGCCCGACTTTACGCTGGCATAAAGCGTGTGCCCATTGCTGCCGGCGGCGTAGCCCGCAAGGGAGGCGACATTGATGATCCTGCCATAGCCGCGATCTGCCATGCCTGGCAGCACTTTGTGTGCAAGCTCGATCGGAGCGGTGTAAAGCACGCGAATGAACTCTGCCTGTGACTTCCAACTCGTATTGAAGAAGGTGCCCGGCAGGCCATAGCCCGCATTGTTGACCAGCGCGTCGACATGGCGGCCCTGCTCGGACAGCGCGGAGATGATCTTGTCCGCGGAATTGGCGCGCGCGAGGTCCTGCGCGATACAAATCGCGTGAACGCCAAACTTCTCTTCCAGCTCTGCGGCGAGGTTGGTTAGCCGATCTTCGCGGCGTGCGGTGAGCGCAACATCCCAGCCCAACGCGGCGTACTGGCGGGCAAACTCAGCCCCAATTCCCGCTGATGCGCCCGTGATAAGGCAAAGTCGCCGGTCCATGGCCGTCTCCGTCCGAATTGCTGATGCCGGCGAGACTAGCGGCGCGCGCCCGGCATGCAAGGCAGGCTAGACACGCCGGACTAGGAAGCCCGCGCGTGGGAAATGCACATGCACTGTTTCCGCCTCTGGTGAAGTGCGTTGGAGAATGACGCGCTGGGAGTCGGCGTGGACGAGTTCCCCTTTCACCCAGACCTGGCCATAATCATCGGGCGCAACGGCGACGTTTTCGCCCGGAGCAAATTGTTGCGGTTCGTTGCGGGTGGTCGCCGCCACGAGACGCGGCGCCGCATTCAGGCCGATCTCGAGGGCTTCTGCAGAGCTGATCGTGTCCGGGGTTTGCCCTTCAAACTCCTTCAGCCGCTCGAACCAGGCCTTGGTCAGGTCCGCTGTCTCGAAACATTTTTCGACGAAGTCGGGCAGATTTTCATACATGAACCAGACATTCATGTAGGCGTGAATGTCCACAAGGCCCGGTTTCATGCCGACGAGATAGATGCCGGACCCAGCGCCCTTGCCGCCCTGCAGGCGCTCTTCCAGCAGCATGAGTCGGGCCCGCCATTGGTCGCGCATCATGGGGGCAACAGCTTTCATTGCATTGGTGTCGAAGGGACGACCCGACAAGGCTTCGCGGTCCTTCCGGAACGCATCCGGTACGCTGTCGCCTCGCTCACCAAAGATGACCGCGACCGAGCTTTGGAACCAGCGGCCATCGGTCCAGCCGGCGACCATTTGGGCGAGGCCCTCATGACCGGGCAATTTGAGTGCCGGCATGGGGAAGCGGGCTTCGAGCTCCCGCAGGATGATGGCGGTATCGCAAAAAATGTCGGCGCCGATCTGAAGGACGGGTGTCCGGCGATAGCCCCCCGTCAGCGGCATCAGGTCTGGCCGAGGCATGATGACTGGAATTTCGACCCGGCTATAGGCGAGATTCTTCAGGCGCAGCGCGAGGCGGATTTTCTCTGCATAGGGTGACGTGGGATATTCATGCAGGATAATACTGCGCGCATCTGCCATTCTATTTCTCCCAGCCTTCTTTTTATTGGTCCCTATTCTTGCCGGGCTTTTCAGGCGCTGGAAAGCCTCAATTGGTCTGACAAGCCGCAAGAAACGGGTGGCGACAGGCTCCGCGGCGCGGCATTATTCTTACATGACCAATCTAGTTTCGCCTCTTGATGAACGCGTTGTCGCCTATGAGCGCATGGCCAATGCCCTGTCCTATCTGGGGGACACTTGGCAGGAATGGCCGGATCTTTCGACTGCAGCAAAGGCCGTAGGCCTGTCGCCCAGCCATTTCCAGCGCGAATTCACCCGTTGGGCCGGCATCAGCCCGAAACAATACCAGTCCGCACTTGCCCACGCTGCGGCAGGTGATCTGTTGAGAGAGGGCGCAAGTGTTTTGGACGCTACTCTGGAGGCAGGCTTGTCAGGACCGGGGCGCCTGCATGATTTGTTCATCGCGCATGAAGGCCTCTCTCCCGGTGAAGCCAAGGCAGGCGGCAAGGGAGCCGATCTGGTCCTTGGACGGGCGCCGACTCCATTCGGGGAAGGAGCCTGGCTCATGTCATCGCGGGGCCTGGTGGCGCTGGGGTTTGTTGATGAGAACGCCCCGGAACGCACCGGCTTTGAGCACCAGGGACGCAATGAAGAGCAGGCCTTTGCCGATCTTGCGGCGCGGTATCCGGATGCCAGCATTCGCCGGGATGATCACGAGGCCGAGACTCTGGCGCGCCGGGTGTTTGAATCCGGTGAGCCGCTCCCGGTTGCGCTTTATGGTACGCCGTTTCGCCGCCAGATCTGGCGGGCCTTGCTGGAAATTCCTGTCGGTGCGGTGTCAACCTATGGGGCCTTGGCGAAGGCCAGCGGCAATCCGAAGGCGGCCCGCGCTGTCGGTGCGGCAGTGGGCGCAAATCCGATCAGTTGGTTCATTCCCTGTCACCGTGCCCTTGCGGCGGACGGCCGGCTCCATAATTATCATTGGGGTGTGGCGCGCAAGCGTGCCATGCTGACCCTCGAACGCGCCTGCGCAGCCTGAACCAGGCGGTGGGCAGTCGGCCCACGCCGCCCAAGCTGGATTCCGCACCGCCCATGATACTTTTCCTGATCATACTCGCTGGCCTTGTCGCCTGGGGGGCTCACCTTGCCTGGCGCTGGAAGCAGACGCGGGACTTCGCGCCGGAAGTTCTGGCGGTGCGCAAGGCAGCCGGAGAAGTGCCGGAAGATGTCAGCGATGCCGAGTTCACGGATCTCTATCTACGCAGTGAAGGCCCGCGCGCGGCGACCTATTTCTTCGTCTGCGCTGCGATCGTTTTTGTTCTGCTGGCACCTTTCGTGGCCGGCTTCAATCAGGTTTGGCGGATGATCTGGCGGCTGAGCGGCCAGTCACCTGTTTTCGAAACAGGGACGCTGATTCACACATTTTCGGTTTTCATCGCCTTCATGCTGGCATCGATCGGCCTGCTGGCCATCGCTATGCGGCGGTACTACGCGCTGATGCCGCCTAGTTTCAAACATGTCATTCGGGACCTTAATGGAGGCCAGTCATGAGCATTCAATATCTACACACAATGGTGCGCGTCAGTGACATTGACGCGTCGCTGAAATTTTTCTGCGATGGCCTGGGCCTGACAGAGGTCAGCCGGATGGACAGCGAAGCGGGGCGGTTCACGCTCGTTTTTCTGGCCACGCCGGAAGATGTCGAGCGTATGGGCGGCATGCCGGACGGCGTCAGCCCGACCCAGACCGACATTCCGATGGTGGAGCTGACCTATAATTGGGACCCCGAAGACTATGCAGGTGGCCGCAATTTCGGCCATCTGGCGTATATGGTCGACGACATTTATGGCGCGGTTGAACGGCTGCAGAAAATTGGCGTGACCATCAACCGGCCGCCGCGCGATGGCCGAATGGCATTTATTCGATCGCCAGACGGCATCTCGGTCGAATTGCTGCAAAAGGGCGAGCCGCTGTCACCGAAAGAGCCGTGGGCGAGCGCAGAGAATATCGGCGCCTGGTAGGCCCCGTCCCGAAGCGCTGGTCCATAAACCAGCCCATAAACTGTCCATAAAGTGCCCGCATATATGGGCTTTGCGTCCAAATACACCCGGACAGAAAAAGCCCCGCCTGGTCTGAACCGGGCGGGGCTTTTCATTTCGGTAGGGTCAGCGCCTATTCCTTTTCAGGATGGCGCTCCTCCTCTCGGTAGTCATGCACAGGATGACCCTTGTCCGGATCGCCATTCGATTTGTGCATGGCGGCGACGACGCCTGACAGGGCAAGGATGGCGATCAGGTTCGGGAACGCCATTGAGGCATTTGCGATGTCCCCCAGCAGCCAGAGCCAGTCAGCCGCGGCAACCGAGCCGAGGAATACGACCACGACCCAAATATAGCGGAACGGGTGTGTCGCCCATTCGCCGATCAGATACGTCACGGCCTGCTCGCCATAGTATGACCAGCCAATGATGGTGGTGAAGGCGAAGAAGAACAGTGCGACTGGCACGATCCACGGGCCCACCACCGGAATAGCGGCGGCATAGGCGCGCGTGGTGACGGCAGCCGAGTTCGCATCTGTTTCCCAGGCATGGTCCACATCCATCAGAACTTCCGGATTGCCAGACGCGTCGAGCGCGTGCTGATTGACTTCAACCTGACCAGATGCCTGGCAGGCCAGGAGGTAGGACTGGGCTGTCGGTCCCACTGCGGCGATCTTCGCTTCGCGGCCATCTTCGTAAGCAGAAGGGAACAGGTCCCCCACACCGTATTTGGCACCGTCAGTCGCGCCCGGGTTCACCGGCATTTCAATGCCTGCATCAAAACAGGCATTGGCCGCCATCAGGGCAGGGCTCTTCTTGAAGTCTCCCTGAACTGTCAGGATGACCAGCGCAGTCATGGTGCAGATGATGATCGTGTCGATAAACACGCCAATCATGGCGATTTCGCCCTGCATGACCGGGTTCTTGGTCTGAGCGGCAGCATGGGCGATCGGGGCGGAACCCTGACCGGCTTCGTTCGAGAACAGGCCTCGGGCGATACCGTAACGGACCGCCTGCATGACGCCGTAGCCAGCCGCGCCGCCAGCAGCTTCTTTCCAGCCAAACGCTGTGCCGATGATCTGCATGAAGGCGCCCGGCACCTTGTCCGCATTGATCACAAGCACGATGAAGGCGACCAGCACATAGAGGCCAGCCATGACCGGCACGACCTTGCCGGCGAACGAGCCAATGGATTTGATGCCGCCGATAATGACCGCGAAGACCAGGACAGACAGGATAATGCCCACGCTCCAGTTCGGAATGCTGACGCCCATATGGGAGCCGGTTTCCAGCGCAGCTTCGGTGATGGAATTGGCTTGGATCATCGAGCCGGTTGCCATGGCGGAGAACAGCGTGCCGAGACAGAAAATGACGGCGAGCCAGCCCCAGCCTTTGCCGAGGCCGTTCTTGATATAATACATCGGACCGCCATTGATGCGGCCATATTCGTCGGTCTCACGATACTTGATGGCCAGCGAGCTTTCCGAGAAGGCCAGCGCCATGCCGAACAGGGCAACCACCCACATCCAGAAGATCGCGCCGGGACCGCCCAATGTAATGGCCGTGGCCACACCGGCGAGGTTCCCCGTGCCGACCTGACCGGACAGGGCTGTGGAGAGCGCCTGCCAGGGTGTGATGGCGCCGTCTTCGCCTTGTGCCTTGCGGCCTCGCCAGACTTCGACCACCGCCGGCACGAACCGGAGAATCGGGCGCGCGCCCAGTCGAACCATCATGAACAGGCCAGTGCCCAGGAGGACAACGGCAAGCGGGCCGATCTGGCCCGGAATGACGACAGTATCTCCCCAGGTTCCTCCCCAGATGAATCCTGAGACGTTCTCGATAAGCTTAATGATATCCATGGGCCTCCCCGGCTCCTTTGATTGCTTGGCCGCACCCTAGCTAGCTTTCCGGCGCTGTGAAGCTTTTGTCGCAGGATCGGGACGCGTTTGCTGCGGCTGCAGGCGAGGCGCACAAGGTTCTGGCAGCGACAGTCATTTTCAGGCATAAGCCCGCGCATGACCACACCAGCGGCGAAACAGAACACCAAGGGTCTCTTCATCAAGACCTATGGGTGCCAGATGAATGTCTATGATTCCGAGCGCATGCGGGACGTATTGCGTCCGCTCGGCTATGCGCCGGTTGATACGCCGGAAGCGGCAGACCTCGTTGTGCTGAACACGTGCCATATTCGTGAAAAGGCCACCGAAAAAGTCTATTCCGAACTCGGCCAGTTGAAGCGCATGAAGCGCAAGACCGGTCGCAACATGACAATCGCCGTGGCTGGCTGTGTTGCGCAGGCCGAAGGCGAAGAGATCATGCGCCGCCAGCCGCTGGTCGACCTCGTGCTGGGACCGCAGGCCTATCACAAGCTGCCGGAGATGATTGCACGCGCCAGCCGCGCTGTGGGTGACCGGCTGGAAACCGAATTCGACACGCTCGAAAAGTTCGACGCGCTGCCCAAAGTCCGTGAGGCGGATGGCCCGACCGCCTTCCTCTCGGTGCAGGAAGGTTGCGACAAGTTCTGCACTTTCTGTGTCGTGCCCTATACGCGTGGCGCTGAGCTTTCCCGCTCTGTGGACGACATCGTGATGGAGGCGCGGAACCTGGCTGCGCAAGGCGTGCGGGAGATCACCTTGCTGGGCCAGAATGTGAATGCATTCCATGGCGCTGCGCCGGCCGTCGAAGGGGGAGACGACTGGACGCTGGGCCAGCTCTGTCGCCACATTGCGAAGATCGGCGGCATTGAACGTATCCGCTATACGACGAGTCATCCGCGCGACATGGAAGACGACCTGATCGCAGCACATGGCGACACGCCCCAGATGCAACCCTTCCTGCATTTGCCCGTTCAGTCGGGGGCTGACCGTATCCTGAAGGCCATGAACCGTAGCCATACGGCAGACGCGTATAGGGAGATCATTCGCAAAGTGCGCGCGGCCCAGCCAGATATCGCCATAGCATCAGATTTCATTGTCGGCTTTCCCGGAGAGAGCGACGAGGACTTCGAGGCGACCATGCAGCTGGTGCGCGATGTGAATTATGCGGTGGCCTATTCATTCAAGTATTCCCAGCGGCCAGGCACGCCGGCGGCAGAGATGTACGGTCAGGTGCCGGAAGACGTGAAGGATGTGCGCCTGCAAGCCTTGCAGAAACTGCTCCGTGACCAGCAGACCGAGTTCAACGAGTCCAAGATCGGTCAGACCGTGCCCGTACTTGTCACAGGGCGTGGACGCCTTGAAGGGCAGGCGCATGGGCGGTCTCCGTGGATGCAATCCGTTCATTTCCAGGGACCGGAAGAGCTGACAGGTCAGATTGTCGATGTGAAAGTGAGTGGCGCAACGATGAGTTCGCTCACCGGCGATCTTGTGCGCGAACATGAGGTGGCGCTTTGAGCGTGAAACGTCGTCCGTCCGCTTCGCCTGAAGCCCCTGTCAGCCGTATCTTCGAAGTCCGCAATGCGGAATGGCTGCGGGACATCTGTGGCCCGCATCACCGCCACCTCCAGCTTTTGGAAACACGTCTGGCCGACTATGGCCTGAAGGCGGAAAGTCAGGGCGGGGGCATCCTGCTTGTCGGCAAGGCCGAGGGCGTGTCGATTGCCGAGGCGGTGCTTGCAGAACTCGAGCGTCGATTGCGCACGGGCGCGGAAATTTCCGATATGGACGTTGATGGCGCTGTGGAAGCTGCGCAGACGCCGTCGCAGACCTTTGGAACCTTCCGCTCGCTGAAGAAGCCGATCACCCCGCAAACGCGCGGCCAGTCCCGCTATATCGACCTGTTGGCCAATCCTGACAATGCGATGATCTTCGGGGTCGGTCCGGCCGGAACCGGCAAGACCTTTCTCGCGGTCGCGGCGGGGGTATCCGAACTTCTGTCCGGTACGCGCCAGCGCCTGATCGTGACGCGGCCCGCTGTCGAGGCCGGTGAGAAGCTCGGCTTCCTGCCGGGGACGCTGGAAGAAAAAGTTGATCCCTACATGCTGCCGATCTGGGACTCGCTGCGCGAGTTGATGGGACAGGAACAGATGGAGCGCCGCATGGCGCGCGGCGAGATTGAAGTTGCGCCGCTCGCCTTCATGCGTGGACGTACGCTGAAGAATGCCTTCGTCATCGTGGATGAAGCGCAGAACACAACCGTGCCGCAGATGAAGATGGTGCTGACGCGGCTGGGCCGTGACAGCCGCATGGTGATTACGGGCGATCCGGGCCAGGTGGATTTGCCGGGCAGCCAGCCATCGGGCCTCAAGCACGCCTTGCAAATCCTGTCTGATGTCGAAGGCGTCAATGTCCACACGCTTACCGCGGCGGATGTTGTCCGTCACGGGCTGGTCAGCCGCATCATTGATGCCTACGCCGCCCACGGAGAGGGTTGATCGCCGCGCGCATGATCGAACTTGATCTTATCATCGAAGAGGATCGCTGGTCGGCAATTCCTGATCTGGAAGCTGTGTGCCAGACGGCGTTCAAGGCTGGCGCGACTGTTGAGCCAGCGAAGGGTGTCGTGTCCCTGCTATTGGCTGATAACGACGCGCTACAGGCGCTGAACCTGCAGTT
Organism: Hyphomonas sp. UBA3601; assembly: GCF_002375605.1. Classification (NCBI taxonomy): domain Bacteria; kingdom Pseudomonadati; phylum Pseudomonadota; class Alphaproteobacteria; order Hyphomonadales; family Hyphomonadaceae; genus Hyphomonas; species Hyphomonas sp. UBA3601. The sequence continues at coordinate 13,950 of NZ_DFME01000024.1, forward strand.
TCGGGCCAAGGACAAGCCGACGGATGTGCTCTCATTCCCGGCCGATCCGATGGACCGGCCCCTGCTGGGCGATATTGCAGTGGCCTTTGGCGTCGCCGAGGCTGATGCCAGAGCGCAAGGCAAGTCGCTTGCCGATCACCTGACCCATCTTCTAATTCATGGCTATCTCCACTTGTTGGGGCACGACCATGAAATCACCCATGATGCCGAGACGATGGAGGGCCTCGAAATAAAGGCGCTTGCATCGCTGGGCATTGATAATCCATATTTGATGAACTGAATCACCTGAGGCCATGAGCGACCCTGACCCTTCTGACGCGCCGCCAAGCGGCCGATTACGTAGCTTTTTCGGTTTCCGCCGGAAGCCAGCCCCTGTGGAACCGGTGTCCGCCGCCACCAATGGGGAAACGCCGCCGCACAATCCGCACGAGATGCGCCTGCGCCTTGCCGAATTCCAGGATTTGCGTGTGGAAGACGTCATGGTCCCGCGCGCCGAGATCAAGGCCGTAGAGGTCGGGATCGAGTTTCCGGAACTTCTGAAATATTTCGCCGAGGTCACGCATTCACGACTGCCGGTGTTCAGGGAGTCGCTCGATGATCCGATCGGCTTTGTGCACATGAAGGATGTGGTCAGCGAACTGGCCAAGGGCGAGGAGCCCATGAAGCGGCCGCTGGAAAAGCTGCACCGCGAAGTGCTCTATGTGCCGCCATCCATGAAGTTGACCGATTTGCTTGTGAAAATGCAGTCGACCCGTATTCATCTGGCGTTGGTCGTGGACGAGTATGGCGGTACGGATGGGTTGGTCAGCCTGGAAGACCTTGTCGAAGAAATCGTCGGTGACATCGAAGACGAACACGATGATGAAGAAGCCATGTTCGTGCGCCGGAGCCAGAGAATCTGGGAGGCGGACGCCCGCACGGAGATTGACGACTTTGCAGAGGAAACGGGCATTGACCTCGCACTTGAGGACAACGACACGGATTTCGACACGCTTGGCGGGGTCGCCTTCGCGCTGGCCGGAAAAGTCCCTGTGCGCGGAGAAGTGCTGGAGCACCCGACCGGTGTCGAGATCGAAATCATGGAAGCCGACGCCCGGCGTATTCGCCGCGTTCGCCTTCGCACCCCGGAAATGCCTGCCCCTGCACATCAGGAGTAAGTCATGACTCATCCGGTGCGAAGCCACGGGTTCACAGCGCTTGGGCCCCTGCATGAAGCCTTCGCCCGCCTGACCGGCTGGCCGGCAGTGATCACCAGCTTGTTGCTGGGCGCTTTTTCGGCGGTTGCATTTGCGCCGTTTCATTTCAGCGTAGTCTTGGTGATTTCATTCACCGGTCTGATCTGGATGCTGGATGGTGCCCGCAGTCACCGTAAATGGGGCAAGGCAATCTTCCTGCGCAGTTGGGCTTTTGGCGCCGGATTTTTCCTGATCAGCATGCATTGGACGGCGGCACCTTTCCTGGTTGAGCCGGAAAAGCACGCCATTTTCCTGTGGATGCCGCTGATCCTGTTGCCGGGTGGGATGGCGATCATCTGGGGCGTGTTCGGCGCGATGGCGGGCGCATTCTGGTCTTCCTCACCCTCACGCATTTTCATTTTCGCGCTATTCTTTGCACTCGCCGAGTTCGTGCGCGGTCATCTGTTCGGCGGGTTTCCGTGGAACTTGCCCGGTACGACCTGGATTCCGGGCGGCGCCTTGTCCCAGACGGCGTCGATTGGAGGGGTCTACTGGCTGACGCTGTTGACGGTGTTCATCATGTCGGCGCCGGCCGCGCTTGTGGACACGCGAGAGTCCCGCCAATTGGCGGTGCGTATGGCGCCGTCCTTTGCCGCCGCGATCCTGATCGCGCTCGGCTGGACCTGGGGCGCCCAACGCATTGCCCAACCCTCCGCCCAGTCAGATCAGTTTGTCGTGCTGATGGATTCGGGTGTACCCCAGAGCGAGAAATGGGAGATCGGTCCCGATCCGATCCTGATCGAATATTTGCGCATGCTGTCGACGCAGGAAGGGGAGGCGGGCGATATTGTCCTCTGGCCGGAAGGGGCGTTGCCGACCACCTTGTTGCAGGATGCGAACGCCCTCGACGCTGTGGGCGCGTATCTTGGCCCCCGCAAGCTGATCGCTGGCACAACCCGGTACGAGATCACCGGCAAGGACATGCGCGATTATTATAACAGCCTGACCGTGATCGATGAGAATGCGATCCGCTCCGGCCCTGTGGCGCTGTACGACAAACATCGCCTGGTGCCTTTTGGAGAGCTGCCGGCCACGCGCATCATTCCGTTCGGGCAGGCCATGTCCGGCATCTTGCCGGGCGCAATACAGCGCATGGCCAGTGACGGGTTCCGGCCCGGCCTTGGCCCGGCAGTCATCTATGCCGATGACATTCCGCCTTTCGTCGCGATGATCTGCTATGAGGGGCTCTATCCGTCGATCCCGCGAAACGCCAATTTGGGGGCGCGGGCGGACTGGCTGGTCCTGATTTCGAACGATGCCTGGTTTGGGGGTGGCATGGGCCCGGCCCAGCACTATGCGCAAAACCGGTATCGATCGATCGAGACAGGCTTGCCCATGGCACGTGTTGCCAGCCGGGGGGCGTCGGCCATTGTCGATGGTTTGGGCAGGGAAGTGCTGCGTGCGGCGCCGGTCGCAGACGCCCCGAGTGGGTGGAATACCAGCTTTGGCCGTGGACGACTTCCATTGCCCGAGCCTGTTACCCTGTTCCAGACCCGGATTGGCCTAATCCTGTTCTGGCTGTCCCTGTTCCTGTTCGTCGGACTGGCCTTCCTTACGTGGCGAAGATAGAAAAAGTACAAGCGACATACAGAAACAGGGGGGGACATGGCCGACAACAAGCTACCCAGCGGTATTGATCGCGTCGTCGGCCAGCGCATCCGGTGGCGGCGCAAGGAGCTGAAACTGACCCAGGAAAAGCTGGGAGAGCTGCTCGGCCTGACCTTTCAACAGGTCCAGAAATACGAAAAGGGTGTGAACCGTGTATCCGCGGGGCGCCTGTTTGAGATGTCCACCGCCATGGGTGTCCCCATCACCTACTTCTTTGACGGGGCAGAGACCTTTCTCGATCATGATGCCGCGTATGTCGCTGAAGACGGCGACGCGATCCATGCGCCTGTGATGACGTCGGAAATCCTGGACCTGATTGCCGCCTTCCAGAAGATCGAAGACCAGTCGCTGCGCAAATCCCTGCTTGGAACCATTCAGGCCGCTGCAACCGCGTTTGACGGAAAGCAGCAGGACGAGGATTGATCCCCTTCGATCACTGAGGCATCAGACGCCGCGATGACCGACGATACCCCTTCCTTGAAATCACGCCCATTGCGCACGTTTGGCCGAACGGGTGGGCGGGCGCTATCCGCACGCCAGCAGGACCTGATCGACAATCTCCTGCCTGAGCTGGAAGTCCCGTCGGCGGATCCGGGCACGTTGAATCCGTCAGACATGTTCGGGGATGATCGCGACATCTGGCTGGAGATAGGCTTCGGGGGCGGGGAGCATCTTGTTGGTCAGGCCGGATTGCACCCGGAAGTTGGGTTCATCGGCTGTGAGCCCTTCGTGGAGGGCATGGCCAAGGCGCTGACGGGTATCAAGGATCATGACCTCGGCAATGTTCGGCTCGTCATGGACGATGCGCGGCCGGTTATGGCGGCGCTGAAGGATCAGAGCATTGCGCGCGCCTTTATCCTTTTCCCGGATCCGTGGCCGAAAAAGCGGCAGCAAAAGCGCCGCCTGATCCAGCCGGAATTTCTGGATGAACTGTATCGTATCTGTCGTCCCGGCGCGCAGATCCGGTTCGCGACTGACGTCAAGAGCTATGCTGACGAAGCGCTTGCCCGGTTTCTGGAACATGGAGGATTCGACTGGGGGGTGAACTGTGCCGATGATTGGCGGCGTCCGCCAGAAGATCACCTCACAACGCGCTATGAGCGCAAGAAATTGGGCGATTGCGCCCCGGTTTGGCTGGACTTCGTTCGCAGCTGACACAAGACATTCACTTGACCGATTGTCGCACCCATGCGTTTATATTGCCATCGAATTCGGTCGGTCTGAAACTTCAAGACCCCGTCAGACCGGCGGCCATGACTTTCTTCCTACCCGTTTCGATAAGTGGATCTGGTTCAAATCCGAACCGGGACGCTTCTATCTAACGTAAAGGACTACAAGTAATGGCAACTGGCAAAGTGAAATGGTTCAACGACCAGAAGGGCTTTGGCTTCATCAAACCTGATGAGGGCGGCGCGGACGTTTTTGTACACATTTCGGCCGTTGAGCGCTCCGGCCTGCGTACGCTGGCTGAAGACCAGGCAGTATCTTACGAACTCTTCAAGGACGAACGCCGTGGCAAGACCTCGGCTGTGGACCTGAAGGTTCTGTAAGCACGAATTACCCTTTCTGGGTTCAAGGCGGCGGTTCCGGCAACGGGACCGCCGTTTTTCCATGCTTACCGCACCCCATCTCTCGACAGGCCGCACTGCAGGGAGTATATGCACTCCCAAGTCGAAACATATCGGCGGCGGTTCCGGCAACGGGGCCGCCGCTTTTCTTTACCGGAATAGTCCCTTTCTCCGATGATTGCCCTGACCGAACAGGAACGCCAGATTCTCGCGCTCGTCACGCCCGTGGCCGAGTCGCTTGGCATGGAAATCGTTCGCCTGCGCGTGCAGGGCGGGCGGCGCCCACAGCTGCAGATCATGGCAGAGCGCGCCGGCGGCGCCCCAACCAATGTCGAGGATTGCGCCAGCTTGTCGCGCGCAATCGCGCCCCTGATGGATGAGGCTGACCCGATCAGCGAGGCCTACACGCTGGAAGTGTCCACGCCTGGCATCGACCGTCCCCTGACGCGGGAAGGGGATTTCGGGCGCTGGATTGGCCATGCGGCGAAGATTGAACTGTCCCGGCCGATTGATGGCCGTCGGCGGTTTTCCGGTGTGATCCGGGGCGAGGGCGAGGATGGCGCGCATATCGAGCTGGACGACGAGACTGAACTCGTTGCCCATGTCCATGAGATGAGCCGCGCCAGCCTGATCCTGACCGACGAATTGATTGATGCAGCGCGCGCGGCTGGCACCCTGCCGCCGCAGCCAGACGAAGACGACCTTGGCGATCTGGAGATCGACGAGACGGACGAAGACACCGATACAAACGAAGAGACGGGAGACGTCACATGAACACCATCGGCGTTTCAGCCAACAGGCTGGAAATCCTGCAGATCGCGAAAGCGGTCGCCGAAGAGAAGGCAATTGATCAGTCGATTGTCATCGAGGCCATGCAGGAAGCAATCGAGAAGGCCGCAAAAGCGAAATACGGCCAGGAGCACGACATTCGTGCGAAGATCGATTCTGTGACAGGCGAGCAGACGCTGTGGCGCATCCAGACCGTTGTGGCGGACGAGGAGTTCGAGGACGAGTCCAAGGAACTGCGCCTGTCCGAGGCCAAGAAGATTGATGAGAACCTGGTGGCAGGTGACGAGCTGAAGGAAGAGCTTCCGCCTTTCGATTTCGGCCGTGTTGCTGCCCAGACGGCCAAACAGGTCATCATGCAGAAGGTTCGCGATGCCGAACGCGAGCGCCAGTACAATGAGTACAAGGACCGTGTCGGCGAAGTCATCTCCGGTGTCGTCAAGCGCGTCGAATATGGCCATGTCATCGTGGACCTCGGCCGCGCCGAAGGCATTATCCGTCGCAATGACGGTATCCCGCGCGAGAACTTCCAGACCAATGACCGTGTCCGCGCCTATCTCTACAAGGTGAGCCGCGAGACCAAGGGTCCGCAAATCTTCCTGTCCCGCTCTGCGCCTGACTTCATGGTCAAGCTGTTCGCTCAGGAAGTGCCGGAAGTTTATGAGGGCGTGATCGAGATCAAGGCCTGCTCGCGCGATGCGGGCAGCCGCGCCAAGATCGGCGTGATCTCCAATGATTCCTCCATCGACCCGGTCGGGGCCTGTGTCGGTATGCGCGGTGCGCGTGTGCAGGCTGTGGTCGGCGAACTGTCGGGTGAGAAGATCGACATCATTCCCTGGAACTATGACGATGCGACCTTCATCGTGAACGCCCTGCAGCCGGCCGAAGTGTCGAAAGTGGTGCTGGACGAAGAAGAGCGCCGCGTTGAAGTCGTGGTGGCTGATGATCAGTTCCCGCTGGCCATTGGCCGTCGGGGCCAGAACGTGCGTCTCGCTTCCCAGCTCACCGGCTGGCAGATCGACCTCGTGACCGAGAGCGCCGATTCCGAGCGTTACCAGCGCGAGTTCCAGGAGCGTACCGACCTCTTCATGAAGGCGCTTGATGCCGACGAAACGCTGGCCCAGCTGCTGGCGTCCGAAGGCTTCGAGACGGTCGAAGAGATCGCCTATGTTGCGCCGGAAGACTTCATCACGATTGAGGGCTTTGACGCTGACGTGGCGGAAGAGCTTCAGGAGCGCGCCCGGGAATTCCTTGACCGTCTTGCCGCTGAGAATGATGCCAAGCGCAAGGAACTCGGTGTTGAGGACCCTGTGATGGAATTGGAAGGCATGACGCCTTCCTTCGCGGTCCGCCTCGGCGAAGAGGGTGTTCAGACGCTGGACGATGTGGCGGGTCTTGTGCCGGACGACATCACCGGTTGGCGTGAGCCCGGCCCTGACGGCAAGCCGGTCTGGGTCGAAGGTGTTCTGAAGAAGGGCGAGATGCGCAAGGATGACGCGCAGATGTTCATCATGCGCGCACGGGTTGCCGCAGGGTGGATCGAGCCGGACGCCATTGAGCAGATGCTGGCCGAGAAAGCCGAAGAAGAAGCCCCTGAACTTACCGAGGAGGAGCGTGCGCTCCTGGCACTTGGTGAACTGGGTAACAACCCATCACCGGATGCGGTGGACGAAGCTCTTGAAGAGCTCGAGTTTGATCTCGATGCCCTGGCAGCGGAGGGCGGTGATGATGAAGAGGCCGCACCGCAAGAGTGAAGCGCGGGTAACCGCTACTGAAGGTCGTGTTGCGGACGGGGAGGGCCCCGTCCGGCAATGCGCCGTAACCCGGGAAAAGCTTCCGCAGGATGCGATGGTGCGATTTGCGCTGTCGCCAGACAATGTCGTGACCCCGGATATTTCAGGCAAGTTGCCTGGCCGTGGCGTCTGGGTCCATTCGGACCGTGAGACGTTGGAAACGGCCGTGAAGAAGGGCGCCTTTGCGCGCGGCTTCAAGCAACAGGTCATTGTCCCGGAAGGACTTTCTGGCACTGTAGAGACTTTGCTGTTGCAGAGGCTGACCGGCCTGCTGGGCATGGGGAAGAAAGCAGGGGATATCGTGCTTGGCTTTGACCAGGTGCGAGATGCGTTGCAGAAGAAGCGGCCTGGCTTGCTTCTGGAAGCCGCTGATGGTGCAGAAGATGGCCGTTCAAAGGTGTATTTCCTCGCCAAAGCATTATATAGCAACGTGAAAATGGCCGGTGCGCTCAGTTCAGAGGAATTGGGCGTGGCTTTTGGACGTGAGCGTGTGATACACGGTCTCGTCCGCAAGGGTCCAATTGCGAAGGCGACAGAGCTTGCTTATCAGCGGCTAGCCGGATTTCGAGCAAGGCCCGAACTGGACTGGTTCCCGGATCAGGATCGGTAGCGGAAAACAAGGCCGAGGCGCATGGGCGCGGATCGGTAAGAAACGTGGTATGAAGAACGTATGAGCGATACGAAAGACACTGGTGGTAATACGGGCGGACGCAAGCCGCTCACTGTTGCACGGAAGTCATCCGGCACGGTGAAGCAGAGCTTCAGTCATGGCCGCTCCAAGCAGGTGGTTGTTGAAACCAAGAAGCGCCGGTCTGTAGGACCGAGCGGTTCGGCTGCTGCGCCAGGTGGTGATGCTTCGAAAGCGGCTTCAGACTCCCTCGAAGCTCGCCTCGTCGCGACCGCCAAGAAGCTTGGTATCACGGTCAATGAGCTGAAAGCCCGCCAGAAAGCGCTGTATGAGCGCAAACAGGAAGAGGCCAGCCGCGCCAAGGAAGAGCAGACCCAAAAGGCTGCTCAGGATCGCTTGCGCTCGGAGCAGGAAAAGAAGATCCAGGAAGTAAAAGAACGCGAAGAGGCTGAAGCTCGCCGCAAGGCTGAGGAAGAAGCCCGCAAGGTCGAGGAAGCCGCCGCGAAGGAACGTGCGGATCGCGCGCCCAAGGCTCGCGGGAAGACGGATGCAGCCGCGCCAGCGGCGACCCCACCCGTTGATGACAGCCCGGCACGTGCCAAGCGCGGCAAGTCCGGTCGTGATGACCGTGATCGTGCCAGCCGCGACTCACAGAACCGCGGTTCGCGCGGTGGCGGTGGTGGCGGCGAACGTCGCCGTGGCAAGTTGACGATTTCTTCTGCGCTCGGTGATGACGCTGATCGTCAACGCTCGCTCGCCTCGCTGCGCCGCGCTCGGGAGCGTGAACGTGAGCGCCGTACAGGCGGTAATGACCAGCGCGAAAAGATGTCCGTTGAGGTCACTCTACCAGAGACCATCACGTTGCAGGACCTTGCCCAACGCATGAACGAACGCGTCGGTGACGTTGTGAAGTTCATGATCCAGCAGGGTGAAATGCTCCGCGGGAACGACATTATCGATGCCGATACGGCTGAACTGATCGCCGAGGAATTCGGCCACACCGTGAAACGCGTGTCTGAAGCCGATGTCGAGATCGGCCTGGAAGGCGGCGAGGATGATGCGAAAGACCTGAAGCCGCGCGCGCCGATCGTGACGATCATGGGCCATGTCGATCACGGCAAGACGTCGCTTCTGGATGCCTTGCGCAAGACAGATGTTGTGGCAGGCGAAGCTGGCGGCATTACGCAGCATATCGGTGCCTATCAGGTGAAGCTGAAATCCGGTGACAAGATCACCTTCCTGGATACGCCGGGCCACGCAGCCTTCACGGCGATGCGTGCCCGCGGCGCGACCGCAACCGATATCGCAATTCTTGTGGTAGCAGCCGATGACTCGGTGATGCCGCAGACGATTGAATCCATCAATCATGCGAAGGCTGCTGGCGTTCCGATCATCGTCGCCGTCAACAAGAGCGACCTTCCGGATGCGAATGCCGACAAGGTGCTGACCGATTTGCTTCAGCATGATGTGCAGGTTGAAAGCATGGGTGGTTCGACCCAGGCCGTGAAAGTATCTGCGCTGACCGGCGCCGGACTGGACGAACTGACGGACGCCATCACGCTCCAGGCTGAACTTCTGGAATTGAAGGCCAATCCGGCCCGTCCTGCGGACGGTACCGTGATCGAAAGCCAACTCGACAAGGGTCGCGGCCCGGTCGCGACGGTTCTGGTCAAGCGCGGCACGCTCAAGCGGGGCGACATTGTTGTTGCCGGCGCTCAGTGGGGCAAGGTCCGTGCGCTCGTCGACGAGCGTGGCCAGCAATTGAAAGATGCCGGTCCGTCGCTTCCTGTCGAAGTGCTCGGCCTGGATGGCGCACCAGATCCGGGTGACCAGTTCGTTGTGGTCGATACCGAAGCGCGTGCCCGTGAAGTCACCGAGTATCGTGTACGCCAGAAGCGTCAGGTCTCCGGCAAGGCTGGCGCAGCCGCGCGGGCATCGCTCGATCAGCTGCTCAGCAAGTTGAAGGACGGGTCTGTCGAAACGTCGGAACTGCCGGTGGTCGTCAAAGGTGACGTCCAGGGTTCCGTCGAAGCGATCAGCCAGTCTCTGGACAAGATTTCGACCGACGAAGTCCGTGCACGGGTCATTCACGGTGCGGTCGGCGGTATTTCCGAAAGCGATGTTCTGCTCGCCCAGTCCTCCGAAGCTCCGATCTTTGCGTTCAATGTGCGAGCAAACAAGCAGGCGCGTGACCTCGCAGAGAAAGAAGGCGTCGAGATCCGCTATTATTCGGTGATCTACGACCTGATCGACGATGTGAAATCCACGCTGTCGGGCATGCTGGCCCCAGAGAAGCGCGAGACCTTCATCGGCTATGCCGAAATTCTGGAAGTCTTCAACATCACCAAAGTCGGCAAGGTTGCCGGTTGCCGTGTGTCCGAAGGCAAGGTTCTTCGCGGTTGTGGAGTTCGCCTGCTGCGGGATGATGTTGTCATCCATGAAGGCAAGCTGAAAACACTGAAGCGCTTCAAGGATGAAGTGACCGAGGTCAGCTCCGGCATGGAGTGCGGTATGGCGTTCGAGCGCTACGACGACATGCGTGTCGGCGACAAGATCGAGTGCTTCCAGGTTGAGGAAATCGCAAGGTCGCTTGAATAAGCCAGGAACGGATGATTGCGCCTGACCACATCTCCGGCCTTCTGGGTGAAAAAGACCAGAAGCGCCTGATCCGTCTTTCAAGGCGAGGCGCAGTCGGGCCGACCGCAATATATTATGCGGGCGTGACGGCACCCATCATATCGGCCAGCATGTCGGTCATGATGCGCAACGCGACCGAAATGGCCGGCCTCAGCCCATATTGGCAATGGTTCCTGTCGGCGCTTGTCGCCGCGTTTGCCGGGATTTCTTGGTATCTCATTTTCATTCGCTGGTCATACCGGTCTCCGGTCGATGTGTTTGGAGCCTCGCCTCTGGAAACCGAAATCAGTGTGATGGACGAATATCTGAAAGTCCGACGAGGCGGTATCGAAACCCGAATTGACTGGACCAGCGTTGCGGCCGTCAAATCCAGTCGCGGGTTCACATCGGTACAAATACAAGGCGCAGATGCGCTGATCATTCCCGACGAATGGTTCAACAAGGACAAGCAGGCGCGCCGCAATTTCGTGGAGCGCCTCAAACAGAAAGCAGGTGTCTGATGGCACGCAAATCATCCTCTCCGGGGCTTCCGAGCCAGCGCCAGTTGCGCGCAGGCGAACTTGTGCGTCATGCGATCTCGGACATTCTTGCCCGAGAAGACTTTCGCGACCCGGACCTTGTCGGCGTCATTGTGACAGTCGGAGAAGTGCGCTGCTCCCCCGACCTGCGCCATGCAAACATTTTTGTATCACCGCTGGGCAATGACAGCGAAGAGGGGCGTACCAAACTTGCGGAAGCCCTGAACCGCGCGGCGAGTTTCCTGAGAGGAAAACTTGGCCGGGAAATCGAGCTGAAATTCACGCCGCAGCTCCATTTCATTGCCGACAAATCCTATGATGAGGCGACCGCGATTGACCGCTTGCTGGCAGATCCTCGCGTGAGACGCGATCTGGACCAGGAATAGCATCTGGTCCGCTGTCTCTGGACAGGTTGTAAGTTGACTCGCCTGCACCAGATTGCGAGCGTTGATTGATCGCAATCAGGGGCCCGCACGGATGGATCGCCAGACGCTCGACATGGAAGGGGCTCGCCGGGGAGAGATTTCTGCGGCGTCGCTTCAGATGGGCGAAGACACGATCGCCATCCAATGCATAGCCACCATGTCCGTGGAGTCGAAGGAGTTTGCGCCATGGGAGACGCCCGCGAACAAGCGAACCCAGAGCCTTTATGCGTCCTTCTTCGTAATCAATCTGTTCTTCGGTCTGATGGCGCTCGCCTGGGGCGGCCTGTTTCCGGGGAACGGCTCCAGCATGGTCGCGCTGTTGGTGGGCGGCGTGCTGACGTTGCTGGGGTTTATCCTTGGCATTCGCGCGGCGTTGATCGCGCGTCGCATGAAGACGCGCCAGCCTTATTACCGGCTCGTGATCGGCGCATCGGATGGGCGGCAGATCCCGCTGGTGGATAATAATCGTGACGTGTTGATGCGTATTCGGGACGTTGTCCGTCACAAGATGGATTCCGGTGAGCGTGCCATCCGCGGCGAGTTTGATCTCGATCTGGATCTTGTGGACCTCAGCTTGCCGACCGAGCCACAAAAGACGATTGCGTCGCCAAGAGAGCCGGTCGTTCCGGCTGGACCCTCCGAGACCGAAACCGAGGTCTTGTTCGATCATGATCCCGAGATCGTCCGCGACGCTTCCTGACCTCCATTGTCGCAGGGCTGGCCGCACTGGCTTGACGCACATGAGCGGGCTGCGTATGGCCGCGCCTTAATCCTTTTCCGACACACCGCCGCCCGCGTTCGAACCGCGTGCTGGCGCAACCAGAGAGTTCTGAAACTTGGCCCGTCAAAGAAAGCGCAAAGGCGACCCGATCAACGGGTGGCTCAACCTGTTCAAACCTGTCGATATCACATCAACTCAGGCCGTCGCGATCCTGAAGCGGAAGTATAATGCTCAAAAAGTTGGCCATGGCGGGACACTGGACCCGCTGGCCGACGGTATCCTGCCAATTGCTTTCGGCGAGGCGACCAAGACGGTGCAGTGGGCGATGGATGCCCAGAAGGAATATGTCTTTACCATTCGCTGGGGCATCTCGACGGAAAGTCAGGATGCCGAAGGCGAAGTGACCGCCACATCCGAAGCGCGACCAAGGCGGGAACAGGTGGAAGAACTTCTGAAAGGCTACCTGGGGACCATTGAGCAGGTGCCGCCGAAATTCTCTGCGATCAAGGTAGATGGCCAGCGGGCCTATGACCTCGCACGGGAAGGGGAGGAGTTCGAACTTACCTCGCGCGAAGTCGACGTGTTCACGGCCAGTGTGATTGGTATGCCGGACGCAGACCATACCGTGATCCATGTCACGTCGGGCAAGGGCTTCTATGTCCGCGCCATGGCACGGGACCTGGCATTTGATCTCGAATGCGAAGGCCATATCAGTCAGTTGCGGCGCACACGTGTCGGCCAGTTCGGCGCCCCTGCGGCGATCCCGCTGGCAATGATTGAGGAAGCTGAGAATATGGAAACCCTGATGGGGTTTCTTCAGCCGATCCATGCCATGCTCGAGAATGTGCCAAGTGTGGACATCACACGCGAGGAAGCAGGAAACATCCGCCACGGACGGACGATTGTTCTATTGCCGCACATAATTGAACGATGGAAGGAAGAATCGTCTGACGATCCAGACGACCGGGCAGCGATCGCCGTTTGCGACGGAAAAGCTGTGGCCTTGGGGGATGTCCGCGCCGGGCGTTTCGAGCCAAGTCGCGTATTTACGTCATAATTTCAGGCGTTTTACGAGTTTTTCAAGAACTGTGTCAGGTCTCTCTCAGCGCGGAGACGGGGCCCATTCCTGCGGGAATTCGTGAGATTCGTCCCATGCAGATGTACATCCATTAATGTGGCTATTTGATTCATTAATTTTTTCGCGCCTAGCGAGATTCTGCTGGAAAGTTGCACGGAATCTGCAAGATGCGTAGTCCCGTCAATGACGGCGGGAAACAAGGGAGTACTCTTATGAATCTCAAGAAAGATATGCTCCTCGGCTTCAGCAACCTTCGTGACGCGAAAAACGACACGATGGTCGGCTGCAAGGGAGGTCGCAACAAACGCCGGCGCGGCGGAAGAAAATTCTTCAAGTTTTGGTAGTATACCAGCGCTAGCGAACGTGCACCGCCTCTCGCGAGGCGGTGCACATACTTAAACAGCGTATGCCGGGAGATTCGTTGAAAATGCCGTTCCGCTTCATTCCGAACTCCAGCGACGCCATCACGACCAATCAGGCCATGCATGATGGCCTGTATGACAGCCTTCGATATCTGGCAGGCGAACTGAGCGACAAAGCGCCGACACTGCCCGCTGCATTTGAAGCCTGGCGCGAGAAAATCGGACCAGCTCAGCGCGTATCATCAGCGGTATTCGGAACCTACTACGACGCTGTCGAAGCTCTCCAAGCCGGTGACACCGACACAGGTGTGGCGCTTATTCAGCGCATTCTAACGGAACATCCCGTGGCGCGGAGCACGAAGATCACTGTTCTGGGACGTGACTATACAGACGCTGACAGTCGCCGAATTCAAACTTTCATGGGCGCTCCCGAAACGGGCGCTGCAGGCGTAACTCGGCCAGACCCGTCGCAAGCCGACCGCTTCTCCGCGAAGCTGGAAGAGGCAATTGGCTGGATAGAGCACAACCTGCCCGAGTTGCACGATGAGATGAATGCACTGCTGGGGGAGTTGGTCCTGGTGGGGCCGGCGGAAGGCTCGCTCGAGTTTGAAGGCGGCACCTGTTTCCGCCTCTGGGGTGCAATTGCCCTGAATGCAGAGCGTAAGGCGTCTGTGGCCGATCTGATTGTCACACTGGCGCACGAGGAAGGCCATGCGGCCCTGTTCGGTGCCTGCAAGAATGAAATGCTTGTGGAAAATCCGGATTCAGAATTGTTCTGGTCGCCCATCCGCCGAACCGAACGCCCGCTGGAAGGTATTTTTCACGCATCGTTTGTATCTGCCCGGATGATTTGGGTGTTGAAGCACATGCTGGCTGGCGATGAATTCGGTTGGTTCGAGCGCCGCCGACTCAGGAAAATCCTGAAGGAAGCCGAAGCCATCCAGCGGGACTCTGCAGACATTGTCCGGCGCGAGGGACGTTTGACCGAGACGGGCAAGAGCGTGCTGCAGGCGATGACTGATTTCATGGATGGGTCAGGCAAGTTGCCGATTTCCGTCTGACATGACGGCCTCCTTCATCATACGCCGGGCCATGCGCAACCTTGTATGGATGTTCGCGCATTCCTGGGGCTCGGCGATCTTCGGCCTTGTCAGCTTCGCGATCATGGCGCGCATTCTGGGACCGGAGCCGTATGGCATCATGGCGCTCGCCAGTCTGATATTTGGCCTGGTGGGCATCTTTGTCGGCCCGCCTTTGACCGAAAGCCTGCAGCAACGAGAAGACCTCAGTGATGCACACCTGGATACGACCTTCTGGTTGAATTCAGGTCTGACGGTTCTGTTTTCCATCATCATCGCCTTGCTGGCAAAACCTCTCGCCAACCTGATCGGCGCTCCCGCCGTAGCGGATGTCCTGCCTGCGCTCAGCCTGCTCATGGTATTGGGTAGCGTTGAGGGGGTGCCTGGAGCACTGCTCCAGCGGCGTCTGGAAAATGATAAAGTGGTTTTGATCGAGACGGTTTCGGAAGTGGTCTCAACCGGCGCGGCACTTGTGTTGGCAATTCTCGGCTTCGGCGTTTGGGCGCTTGTCCTCAGTATGGCGGTTGGCACGGTGATCTCGGCAGCGGGCATCATCTATGCCGCGAAGTGGCGACCCGGATTTGCCGTGAGCCGGGACGCCTTTCGAGAATTGTTTGCGTTCAATCGCGATACCGTACTGACCTATCTGCTCGGCTATATTGATGATGCCATTCCGCGCTTCCTGCTCAGCATGATCGGCGGCGAACGCGCGGTCGGCCTGTTGGCGATGGCTGGCAATGTTTCCGGCATGCTGACGGAACTGTTGATGGGACCATTCAATGAGATCGCGATGAACGTGGTGGCGCGTCTGCAGTCCAGTCGCAAGACGGTGCATGATCTGCTGGACCGTGTATTCGCCATGACGACAGCAGCCATCTATCCGGCGACCCTGGGCCTTGCAATGGTGGCACCTTTGCTTGTGCCGCTTGTCGTGGGGGATGAATGGGTGGCGGCGGTGTTGCCGATACAGATTTTTCTTGTTCTGGGGATCCGGGACGCCACAGGCAATTTCAATATTGCGATCCTGAGGGGTGTAGGCGACAGCAAGTCTCCTCTGTTGATCCTTTCGATAGGTATCGTCCTCTTGGGCGCAATGGCGCCGTTCCTGATGCCATATGGTGTTGTCGGTATTGCGGCGCTGATCGCCCTGCGAACTTTTCTCACATGGCCGCTCTCGGCCTTGCTGGTGCAGCGAGCCGCAGGCTACTCGGCGCTGCACCAGCTGACCGTTGGCTGGCAGGCACTGCTCAGCGCGATCGGCATGGTCGGCGCGGTGTGGACAGTCCAGAAATTCCTGCCGAGTGAATGGTTCGATGTCGCCATCATTGCTGCAATGGTTGCGACTGGTATTGTGGCCTATGGTGCGCTCATGTTTTTGATTGGAGCGCGGCAAGTCAGGGAAATCCGGGAGGGGATGACCTGGTTCCGAAACCATCATGACAGCGTCGAAGACGCGATCTGAAATCTGACAGACGGGGACGAATAATTGATCTGCTTTATCACATCCGGATCGCACAAATACGCTGTGCGCGAGCTGCGCGACGTTCCCGGCATGCCGAAGATCGATCTGATGTCGTACAACCAATTGCTTCGCAAGAAGTCCTTGCCTCGCGCCACCTACGTCTTCACCGATTTTGACCGCATTGATTTCTGGACGCGCGAACTGGCCGCCAAAGCCTATCGCTGCCTCACGGCCAACAATGCAAGGGCGCTGAATGATCCGGCCAGCGCGCGCACCCGGTTGCCCATGCTCAAGAAACTCCAGGGCGAAGGCCTGAACAGCTTTTCGGTATGGGACGCGGAGATGGATGGCTTGCCGGATCGGTATCCGGTATTCCTGCGCACACGCGCGGCGCATCGCGGTACGCAGACCGAATTGCTGACGACACCGGAAGAGGCTCGGTCTGCGCTCGACGAACTCGTCAGATCGGGGCTTTGCCTGTCAGATCTGATGTTTGTGGAATATTGCGCCGAGCCTATTGAGGATGGCTTGTTCCGCAAGCTTGCCGCGTATTGCGTGGGCGATGAAGTCATAACCGGAATGTCCGTCCACGATGAAAACTGGCACGCCAAGTATGGCAAGGAAGGTGTGGCGAGTGAGGCGCACTATCTCGACGAGATGCAGGCGGTGAAGGAAAACCGCCATGCTGCGGGGATTGCCGGGCATTTCAAGGCAGCAGGCATTTCCTTCGGACGGGCGGATTTCACGCTGGTGAAGGGAAAGGTCGAGGTCTACGAAATCAATACGAACCCGAACAATTCGCTGATTTTGGACCATCCATTCCCCTTGCGGGTTGAGACAGACGCCTTGTTCCATCAGCGTCTGGCCGAGGCGATGCGGGCCATTGATACGGAAACAGGTGGTGATCCCATCTTGATGGACCATCCAGACCTGGTCTCCCAGCGCAAGCGCGATGGCTATTTGACACGGCCGCGCTGGACTCCTTGATCACAGCATTGCGGCGGCGTGTGCACTGGCCCAGGCCCATTGGAAATTATAGCCACCCAGCCAGCCGGTAACGTCCACGCATTCTCCAATGAAATGCAGGCCCGGAACATGGCGGCTTTCCATCGTCTTCTGGTCCAGGCCGTCAGTGGCGATGCCGCCCACGGTGACTTCGGCGGTGCGATAGCCTTCCGTGCCCATTGGGGTCACGCGCCAATCCTTGAGGAAGGCTGCGAATTCGTCGATGGCGACGTGGGAGAGGTCGGCCAGCCGGGCATCTTGTGCGATCGGGCCGAGATCTGCGATCAGGTCGGCGAGGCGGGCAGGGAAGTGGGCTTCCAATGCCTTGGCGAGCGTCTGTTTCGGCGCAGCCTGCTTGGCGGCGCGCAGGGCATCGCCCAGATCTGCCTTCGTCAGCAGGCTGAGGGACAGGGGGTCGCCCTGATGCCAGTAAGAGGAGGTTTGGAGCGCTGCAGGGCCCGAGAGGCCGCGATGGGTGAAGAGCAGGTCTTCATCAAAGCGCGCGCCGGGGACGCTGGCGAGCACGGGGGTAGCGACGCCGGAGATCGAGGCGAATTTTTCGCCCAGCTCACCCGAAAAGGTGAAGGGGACAAGGCCGGGCCGCGTTTCCACGATGTCATGCCCGAACTGGCGGGCGATGTCATAGGCCAGGCCGGTCGCGCCCATTTTGGGAATGGAAAGCCCGCCTGTGGCCACGATGAGCCGCTCTGCGCTGGCCGCGCCGCTGCTGGTCTCGACCGTGAACCGTCCATCCGTATGGGTCACGCCAGAAACTTCTGTGGAGAGGCGGATCTCCGCGTCGCCCTTGTCGCATTCGTCCAGCAGCATCTGGATGATGGCGCCGGATTTCTGGTCACAGAAAAGCTGGCCCTTGTGCTTTTCGGTATAGGTCAGGCCGTGGGCGGCCATGAGGGAAATGAAATCCCAGGCCGTGTAGCGGGCCAGCGCCGATTTCGCGAAATGCGGGTTCTGGCTGAGAAAGCGGTCGGCGCGCGTTTCGAGATTGGTGAAATTGCAGCGTCCGCCGCCAGAGATGCGCACCTTGTCGGCGGGGCGTTTTGCATGGTCGATCACCAATACGCGCCGTCCGCGTTGACCGGCAAGGCCCGCATGGAACAGGCCCGCCGCGCCCGCGCCCAGGACAATTGTTTCATAGGATGTCGGCGCATTTGGCATGCGCGGGCTTTAGCGGGTTTGGACTGCGCGGGCTAGGCAGGCAACTGTCTACTCTGTCGCCGGAGGGAGAACAGCACCGCCAGCGGGCCAGTCTGTATCGCCCGTACGTGTGACTTCCATGCGGAATATTTCCATCGGGTCTCCGCTGGCTGGATGGTAGTGGCCGATTTCGGTCCAGACATCACCGTCCAGGGTCGCGACATATTTGACTTCGGCCTCCGGGCCAGCAGGGATGGTCCAAATGAACCCGGTCTCGGTTGGCACCAGTTTGAAAGACCCGGTTCGATCGGGCAGATAGCTGTTCATGTCGCAGGCCTCGGCGTCTTCGGAACAGGACACGACAGCGAAGGCGTTGAAGGCCAGTGAGCCGTCGTCGCGATAGCCGCGCCCTTCGATCACCGCGATCGCGCCGTCCAGCATGAGACCGACACGCTCTGTCTGTGTGACAGTATAGGGCTGCCTGGCCTCGTCATAGCCGCTCGCCGTGCCCACCCATGTGCCATAGAATGGGGTGAGCGGATGGGCAGGGGCGGCGGCCTCTTGCGCCAGTGCACCAAGGGCGAGGGCGAAGGTCGCCGCGGTGAGGGAGAGCGTGCGGACCATGACAAGTTTCCTTTTTGCAGAATACTTTGAAAAGCAAAGTGAATGGTCAAGAGACCTGTGTCAAGTTTGGCGTGAGTGGAATAGTGGGACGCGAGAAGTCACGGCCCATGCGCAAGGCGAACTGGCGCGGGCCATCCGGGTCTCTCATGGTCAAGCACAAGCCCTGCGTTTGCGCTTGGGCCTTCTCGGGTAAATCGCCGTGCGATTTGTGCTCCCTCGAAGAGCAACCTCTCGCTCACAAAGACCGTATCCCCGGCGCATGCCGGGGTCGCCTGCAGAAACTAAGCTGAGCCAGCCGCGCGAGACTCCGGCATGCGCCGGAGAGGCGGGGATGACAGGAAGGGACGTGCCTCAGACCGGCCTTGCATAATAGGCGACGGCATAGTCCGGCGTGTAGCGTTTCTCGCCAACACGGACGAAGCCCATACGGGCGTGGAATCTGTGCGAGCCCGGATTGTCCGGGTCTGTGTTCACTTCCGCGCCGAGCCATTGGCGGCCGCTGGCGATATCGAAGGCGGCCTCATAGAGGCGTTGGCCGAGGCCCTGTCCGCGCGCGGCCTCTGATATGGCAATGCGGTCGACATAGAGCAGGTCGCAGCCTTGCTCTGCCTGCCACGCTTCGAACCAACGGAGATTGGCGCTCTCATAGGCCAGCGTGCCGGGCTCGATCAGATTGATGAAGCCAAGCGGCGCGCCGCCCTCATCTGTCGCGACGAGGCAAGTGGCCAGATCAATCCAGCGCTTCAGGCCGTCTGCCGTTGCCTCATGCCCCACACCGGGCGTCGAGGCCTGGTTGATCGCGTAGAGGGCAGGGAGGTCAGTGGGGGTGTAGTGACGGATGGGCATCCCATTGAAGTGCAACATTTCTAGAGTGCTGTCAGCAAGCCACATAGATAAATACAGCAACGCATCATCTACCTCCATT
>NZ_DFME01000024.1:33705-41873 GCF_002375605.1 Hyphomonas sp. UBA3601
AATGGAGGTAGATGATGCGTTGCGTGAGGCAAATTTTGATATCTACGAATGTTTTCGCGATGATCTGGTCGGTACGTCAGTCGGGTGAAGAATCCGAGGACCAGATTCTTCGACGAATACTCGCTGACTTTGTCAGTGATCCCAGAGCAAACTTGAAGAATGAGCAAACCGTAGGCATCATGGACCGAAGAAATGAAGTGCATTTCTCCGAAGGTTTTGAAGTTTTTCGGAACATGGCCGGAAAAGAAGTCTGTGCTGTTGTGCAAGGCGGGGAATGGTGGATCAAAGGGACCCAAACCAGAGCGGCTAGTCTAAACGGGTTAAGTCGAGCACTTTCTCGGAACAACGAAAATGCTTGGCAGGTATGGTTTTACCTAGACGACCACGGAAAGCGCGTTCCAGTTTCGTCGCTGCGGCCGAGGAAAAAAAGATCCTTAAGTAGGGGCGACCGTCCCATGATGGAAAAGTCGAGGCCTACACTTCCGACAGTCCGTTGGTGCGATGATGTTCGAGAAGCGCTTCGCGTCTTGGGTGGAACGGCTCGTTTGGATGACATATACGTGACTGTAAAAAAACAGCGTTCGCAAGCCGGGCGATCAACACCGACTTCACTGCCTGCCGTAGTTCGCAAAGAACTTGAGCAAAGATCCTCCGATTCAGAAGCCTTTTTAGGTGGAGATGATTGGTTCAAGATCGCCGGTGAAAAAGGGGAAGGAATCTGGTCTTTGCGGTTCCATTCAGATTAGAACAACCAAAGGCTGGTGCCTAATTCTTCCCGAACTTCCGGTCCCGCCCCGCCAAGAGCCTTAGCCGCAGCGCGTTCAGCTTGATGAAGCCTTCGGCATCTTTCTGGTCGTAGGCGCCGTGGTCGTCTTCGAAGGTGACAATGTCTTCCCGGTACAGAGAATAGGGGCTGGAGCGACCGGTGAGGTAGGCCTGACCCTTATAGAGTTTCAGCGTCACTTCGCCCGTCACCCAGCGCTGGGAATGGTCGATGGCGGCCTGCAGCATTTCGCGCTCCGGGCTCCACCAGAAGCCATTATAGATCAGCTCCGCATAGCGCGGCATCAGTTCGTCTTTCAGATGGGCCGCGCCCTTGTCGAGCGTGGCCTGTTCGATGCCGCGATGCGCCGTCAGCAGGATGGTGCCGCCGGGCGTCTCATAGATGCCGCGCGACTTCATGCCGACAAAGCGGTTTTCGAGTAGGTCCAGCCGGCCAATGCCGTGCTTCTTGCCATACGCGTTCAGCGCGGTGAGCAGCGTGGCGGGGGACATCTCTTCCCCATTGATGGAAACGGCGTCGCCGCGCTCAAAGCCGATCGTGATGATCTCGGCTTCGTCAGGGGCGTCTTCCGGGCTAATCGTCCGCATGTGGACGAATTCCGGCGCAGGCTCGGCCGGGTCTTCCAGCACTTTGCCTTCGGAGGAGGAGTGCAGCAGGTTCGCATCGACGGAGAAGGGGGCCTCGCCGCGCTTGTCCTTGGTGATCTCGATGCCGTGCTGTTCGGCGAAGGCGAGCAAATCTGTGCGGGATTTGAAATCCCAGTCGCGCCACGGAGCGATGACCTTGATGTCGGGGTTCAGGCCATAATAGCCCAGCTCGAAGCGGACCTGGTCATTACCCTTGCCGGTTGCGCCATGACAGACCGCGTCTGCGCCGACCATGTCGGCAATCTCGATCTGGCGCTTGGAGATCAGCGGGCGGGCAATCGAGGTGCCGAGCAAATAGACGCCTTCATAGACGGCATTGGCGCGGAACATCGGGAAGACGAAGTCGCGGACGAATTCCTCGCGCACGTCTTCGATGAAGATGTTCTCCGGCTTCACCCCGGCGGCGAGCGCCTTGGCACGGGCCGGCTCCAGCTCCTCGCCCTGGCCGAGGTCTGCGGTGAAGGTGACGACTTCGGCGCCGAATTCCGTCTGCAGCCATTTCAGGATGATCGACGTGTCCAGTCCGCCGGAATAGGCGAGCACGACTTTTTTCGGAGCGGAAACGGACATGAATTTGTACCTTGTTCGGGGACCTGCTGATTGCGGGGATGCAATAGGAGGGAAAGCCCGCGATTACAAGCGTTGCGCCGGGACCGGGCGTTCACGAGAGTCTCACAAGACTCTTTGGCGGAAGGGATAGTTTGATCCCGGTTAACGCGATATAGTCGGGCCGTTAAGGTTAAGGTAGGCAGCTGGGGGTTAGATAGGGTCATGCTTGAGACGCACATGACAGATCGGCGCGAGCCCGTTTCCGTACTTCCCGAAGCCCTTCGCCGTGCCGTCCTGGACTGCACGGATACGCGCGCCGATGCGCCGCGCCAGAGTGTGGCGGAGGCCTCTTTCCGCGACCGGCTTGAAGCGCGCCGCGCGGTGCGGACCCAGTCCACGCTGGCCATCACATCCGGCATTCATTATCCAACACTGGACGCAGGCCGTAACCGCCCCGCGCCGATGCGGGCGGCCAAGCCGAAACGGCCTGTGAATGCGGTTGCCGAGCCGCAGATGCGTGTCACGCCGATATTGATGCGGGCCGTGTCGTCCATGGGCGGCGCATTGCCTGCGATCACGCTGTCGAATGGTCTGACCCTCGGCGGCGGAGACGGCGATGATGCGTCCGGCATGGGCGCGCGCATGGCCAAGCTGTCGCAGATCATGTTTGCGGGTCTTGCCGTGCTCGGCTTTGCGGGCCTGTCTTTCATGGCGGCTGACAATGCGCTGAACGGCGCTGACGGGGTCGATGGCGACGAGGATGCCGCCGCGGCTGCTGAAACACATGCCGCGCTGAAAGCGGCAACCAGCCAGCGGATCACGTCCAGCCAGGCGTCTGCACTCGCTATGGCGAGCGCCTCCGCGCCCGCCGATGGCACGGCCCAGCCCTGGTTCGACTACAAGGCCATCGCCTCTGACATTGCCGCACGCAATGAAGTGCATAGTGAAGCCCAGCGCGTTGCCGCTGTGGCCGCCTCTGCTGAAGCAGAACGCCGCGCGGCTGCGGCCATTGCCGAGGCGGAAGCGCAACAGCTTGCCGAAGAACAGCGCCTTGCGCGTCTTGCCGAAGCGACACGGCTTGCAGATGCCACTGCCGAGAAGCGCCGCCTTGCCGAGGAAGAAGCCGCACGGGTGGCGCGCATGGAAGCGATCCGCCAGGCCAAACTGGATGCAGAGCAAGCTGCAGCTGCGCGCGCCGAGGCGACGCGCCTTGCCGAACTGGAAGCGCGCCGCATCGCGCATGCCGAGACCGAAGCCCTGAGGCTCGCCAATATTGAAGCTGACCGTCTTGCCGAGGCGCGCCGGGTGGCTGCTGCGGAAGTGCAGGCGCTGCGCGCACCGGTTCAGTATGTGTCGATGGCGAATGCGGTCAGCTTGCCGGTGGCGCCAACGCCGCAGGTCAAGCCGCTGGTCCGCACACCCAAGGCCAAGCCCGTGGCGACCTGGGCAGCGTATAGTGGCCCAATGCCAACCACGGCCTCGCTGAAACCGTCAAAGCCCCTTGTCCTGGTTGCGCAGACACCCGTCGAGCGTGCTGCGCCGCCCGCCCTCAAGCCCAATGGCGCGCATGTTCGCGCCTTTGACCGTCCGCAACCGGTTCAACAAGCCTCTCAAAAGGTCGAAGCCTTCATGGCCGAGCGGGTGCAGCGCACCGCTGATGCGCCCGTATCCGCGGCGGCCCTCGAAACCTTGCAGGCTGAATTCCTGTCCATCGTGAACTCCGCGCAGGATGGCGCGGTTTCCACGATTGCGTTGCCACAAGGCGGCCAGATCGAGATTACGGTCGAGCAGACGACCATGCGCGAAGCGAGCCGGCCTGTGCTGAAGACGGTGAGTTATTCGGTCAGCGAATATAATGCTGTGCAGCGTTCGGTGACGGCGCAGGTGGATCGCAGTGTTGCCCTGACGTGCCGGGATATTTCCTATGTCATTCCGGGCAAGGAGCGCGGGCGGTTCGCGGCATGCGAGTCGGGCAAGGGCGAGTGGCTGATCTCGCGGGCGAGTGAAGAGTCCAAATCAAGCATCTAGGCGTTTGGCCATGTCCTTGTGATGGCGCTTGGCGCGCTTGATCAGGTGTTTCTCCACCACGCGGAAATTCTTGCGGTGTGACCGGAAGAAGAAGTCGAATACGTCGCCCGCCAGTGGGACAGAGCCGAGGACCACGTCGACGACCAGATTCCAGATAATGTGTATGTGCGCCGTGATGGGCAGTTTCAGCCGGGCCGCGGTGCCGAGGGCATAAAGGCCAGCTGCGCCAGTGACAGCATCGCCTGCGACGGGGATAATGCCGAGCAGGGAATCGAGACCAAACGGCACGCCGGCAATCCTGAAGCGCGTATCCATTAAGTCAGAGAACCGGTCGAAGCCGGCGATCTCGTCGGCGACAGTGCGCCCATTGGGCAGGTGCAGCGATTCTGCTTCTTCCTGGCTGATCCGTGATGGCATGTCATTTGTCCCCTTATTCCAGTGTCACAGTGACCCAATATTGCGCCGCGCGTCAAAGCCTGTTGAATGGCGCGTATGGATGATACGCATGTCTACAAATTGCTGACCGACGACCAATGGCGTGCTGCCGAGGCCTCCGGGGTGACCAATGTGCCGCTGGACCGTGACGATGGTTATGTGCATCTGTCCACGGCGGCGCAGGTCGGCGAAACGGCGGACAAGTATTTCAAGGGTCTCAAGGACGTGCGGCTGGTCCGCTTTCCCGTGGACCGTTTGCCGCCACTCAAATGGGAAACGAGCCGGGGTGGGCAATTGTTCCCGCACCTCTACGGGCGGTTGCAGATTGCCAAGGCCGATGCGGTTTGGCGGCTTGCGCGTGCAGAGAATGGCGCCCCGCTCATGCCAGAGGATTTGAATGATGAGCCTGACTGATCTTGGCGTTGCCGTAATCAAGCTGTTGCCGCCGGAAGCGGCGCACACAACAACGATCCGTCTTCTGAAGGAGCGCCTGGGCGTGCCGGTCAATCCGCCGGCAACCCATCCGACGCTCGCAGTTAAGCTGCCGAAATCAGGACTCGTCCTGTCCGGGCCGGTGGGTCTTGCCGCGGGATTCGACAAGAATTGCGACGTGCCGACCGCCATGTCGAAATTTGGCTTCGGCTTTGTAGAGTGCGGGACCGTCACGCCGAAGCCCCAGGCGGGAAATCCGAAGCCGCGCCTGTTTCGCCTCAGCGCTGACAAGGCCGTCATCAACCGGATGGGGTTCAACAATGCAGGTCTCGACAATTTCGTCGCGAACCTCAAAGTGTATTCCGGTGCCGTGCCACTCGGCGCGAATGTCGGGGCGAACAAGGAGAGTGATGACCGAATTGCGGATTATGTGCGCGGCATCGAGTCCGTTGCGCCCCATGCGGACTATATCACGGTCAATATTTCCTCGCCCAACACACCGGGCCTGCGCGGCTTGCAGGACAAGGCATCGCTCGAAGCTTTGCTGATGGCGTGCGGTGCGGCTGAGCGTGCGGGCAAGCCAGTCTTCCTGAAAGTGGCGCCGGATCTCGACCCGGAAGCCATTACAGATATCTGCGGCGTTGTGCGCGGACCGGGCGCATGGCTGTCCGGCCTGATCGTTTCCAACACGACGATTGCGCGACCGGACAGACTGAAGAGTGCTGACAAGGGTGAGGCGGGGGGGCTATCTGGCGCGCCCCTCATGAATCCCTCCACGGACGTGCTGGCAAGTTTCGCGCGTGAACTGAAGGGTGAGTTTGATCTGATCGGGGCAGGCGGCATAGCCAGCGGGGCCGATGCCTATCGCAAGATTCGGGCAGGGGCCCATGCGGTCCAGCTTTATTCTGCGATGATCTATGAAGGGCCCGGTCTGGCCGAACAGATCAATCGCGAACTTGTCCGCCTGTTGCAGGCGGACGGTTTCACGACGTTGGCTGATGCGGTCGGGAAAGATCTCTGAACAGGCGCGGCACATAGGCGCCGAGGGCGGCCGCGCGAAACACATACATTGTCAGAAAAGCTGCCCAGACACCGGTATTGCCCCAGGCCGGACGCAGCAGCATGTCGGCGCCGAGATAGAGCACAGCTGAGATGACTCCCGCATTCCGCAGGGCGCGGCCTTGGGTCGTGCCAAGGAAAAGCCCGTCCAGCTGCCACGCAGCGATGCCGAGCAGGGGGACAGCGGCGCACCACGGAAGATAGGCCAGCGTTGCGGCGCGCGCCTCTGGATCACGAATGAAGGTTTCGATCACCCAGCCGCCGCCGAAAAGATAAAGCAGCGAGATCGCTGCGCCGGAGATAAGGGCGAACTCTGTTGTCAGGCGCATGGCCCGGGCAAGCCGTTTGCCGTCGCGCGCGCCATAGGCTTCGCCAGCTTCTTTCTCCGCCACGAAGGCAAATCCGTCCAATACAAAGGCGGCGACGGTAATGAACTGGAGCAAGACTTCATTGCCGGCCGTCACCGCAGTGGAGATCAGCGTGCCGGAGCGGACAAACCAGGCAAAGCAGAAGACCAGCGCCAATGTGCGGATCATGATGTCGCGATTGGCCGCAAACGGCGCGGTGAGCTTGTCCCGGTCCAGCAGGCGGGCATGGCCGCGGAAGGCAGGCGCGACAAGGATAAGGCCGAAGATCAGCGCGACCCATTCAGCGATGGCTGTGCCTGCGCCAATCCCGGTCGGCCCCCAATCGAGGCCTGCGACGAACCAGGCATCCAGCCCGGCATTGGTGCCATTCATCACGATCTGGAAGGCGAGCATCTGGCCGGTCTTGCCAGTGCCGAGCATCCAGCCGGTGACGGCGAGGCCCATCAGATATGCGGGCGCGCCCCAGATGCGTGCATTGAAATAGCCCTTGGCAAGGGACTCGACGGTCTGAGTCCCTTCGAAGGCCGCGAACGTGCCTATCTTCAGAAGAGGAGAGAGCAGGAAAAGCGCCACTCCGATCGCGCCACCCAGCATGAGTGCGCGCAGGAGGATGGCGCGGGATTCGGCTGTGTCGTGCTGGCCATTGGCCTGCGCCGTCAGGCCTGTGGTCGACATGCGCAGAAAGCCGAAGCCCCAATAAATGAAACTGTAGGCCACAGCCGCGATGGCGACGGCAGCCAGATCTGCCTTGTCCCCGAACCGGCCCATGATGGCCGTATCAACGACGCCCGTCGTGGCGGTCGCGGCTTGCGCCAGAATGATCGGCACGGCGAGGGAAATGACTTTTCCGCGGGTCAGCATGCCCGCCCGCTTAGCGTGATTGCCGGATCGGGGCGAGGCCTATTCCGGGTGCAGCGCTGTATAGAGTTCACGCGCCTCAGGCAGCGCTATCAGGAGATAGAGCGGGAAGGCAGCGGTGATCAGGATCAATACAACAGGCACGAAGCGTGCGGCTTCGGGCAGGCGCAGCTCGTCCTGAATGGCCGACACGCATGTCAGCATCAGGCTTGCGAGGGCCAGCCCGGCAAGCGTGTCGCTCGGCCAGTGCGCACCAAGATAGATTCGAGAGACGGCGATCATGATGGCGAGCACACCAAAGGCCAAGGCGAGTAGACGGCCGGGAAGCTTGCGGAATACGGCCAGCGCGAGCAGGGCCAATGCGCCATAGATGAGCGCTGAATTGGTGGCATGCCCACTCGGAAAGCTGAAGGATTCAACGCCGCCATAGAGATCGACTGTGGGTCGGGGACGGGCGATCGTCATCTTCAGAAATTTCACGATGAGCGGCATCAGTGTGAAGGCCGTGCCAAAGAGCAGGGCTTCGCGCCACGCCTTTGCAGCCAGCAGGGCCAACACGGTCGTGAAGGCCACGAAGACAAGAAAGCGAGTGTTCCCGAGCGCCGTGACGGCGAGCATCAGCAGGTTCAGTGTTTCGGTGCGAAGGGCGGGCACTGCGTCCGTGATGGCACGATCAAACGCCTCAAGCGGCCAGAGGCCGGCCTCGCCCAAGGCAAGACCGGCGAATACAAGCAGGCTGAGACTGGCGCACAGCCATTGCGTTCGGGAAAAATGCATGAGGCTTGAATGCCTCACACATCATCCGGTTCCAAGCCCTAGCGGCGGTTCATCACCATCTGGAAGATATCGTCCACGGCATTGCCGTCGCCATCTGCATCGAGAAGGCCGCCGAGCATACCCATCGCGCCGGTCTGGGCCTGAGCCTTGGATTGTCCTCCCAGAAGGCCGCCCAGCAATCCGCCGATACCGCCTTGCGCAGGTTGAGGCTGCTGGCCGCTCAACATGCCG
>NZ_DFME01000024.1:41973-46391 GCF_002375605.1 Hyphomonas sp. UBA3601
CGGCTGGCCGCTCAACATGCCGGCAAGTGCGCCCGCCATGTCAGGCTTCTTGGTCTGCTTGGAAAGCGAGGCCATTGCCATGGACGCAACCATGGGCAAGACGGATTTCAGGACCTGTTCGCTGAGGCCGGTTTTCTGGGCAGCCTGCGCGGCGACCGCTCGGCTGGTGTCCTTCGACCCGAGCAAATGGCCGAGAATGGCATTGCCATCGGCGATGGCGTTCGGTTGAGCCAGAGATTCCGGCTGGTCGAGATATTGCTCATGCTGGCCGTTCTGCAGCGCGCCGAGCAGGGATTGAAGCCCGCCGGGCTGTTGGACATTACGCTGAAGACCACCGGCGATGGCTGGCAACAGGGCCTTGATAGCCGCTTGCGCCATGTCCGGCTGCAGGCCAGTCTGCTGCCCTACCTGTTGTACGGCAGCGCCATTATTCGTTTGTGTCAGCATGTCAAAAAGGTTGATCCCAGCCATTCCCGTCTCCGTTCAGATTTAACTTGGGTTATACGTAACAATCGATTGTTGAACGCAAGATGACTGGACGGGTGGGAATGTCAGCTGGGTTGAAAAGCGCAGTCTATACCGGGTCGCGGGCGCGGAAGATTTCTTCGTCCAGTTCGCCCTCCCATTTCGCCACCGCCGTCGCAACGGTGAGATCGCCCGTCACATTGGTGACGGTGCGCATCATGTCGAGGATGCGGTCGAACGGGAACAGGACGGCGATGACGACCACAATCTGTTCCGGCGTGGCCCCGATCACGCTGAGCGTAGTGGCGGCAAGGAACAGGCTGACCGAGGGAATGCCGGCTGTGCCGATCGAGACGAGCGTCGCCATCAGGATGATGGTGAGATACATGCCGGCCGTCATGGGCGTGCCCATGGCCTGGGCCGCAAACAGGGCAATCACACCCTGATAGAGCGCGGTGCCGTCCATGTTGATCGTCGCGCCGAGCGGCAGGACGGAAGAGGCGACCGGCTTGCCAATGCCCAGGTTTTCCCGCGCACAGGAAATCGTCATGGGCAGTGTGGCATTCGAGGAAGATGTCGAGAAGGCGACGGCCTGCGCGTCGACCGCGCCGCGGAAGAAGGGGATCAGGGGCAGGCGCAAGCCGCCCCGAATGATCAGGCCATATGTGATCAAGATGTGCAGGATACAGGCGAGATAATGGGTGAGCGTCAGCTTGCCGAGGAAGACAAGAATGTCGAGGCCGCGCTCGCCAAGCACCCAGGCCATCAGGGCGAAGACGCCGAATGGTGCTGTTTCCATGACGATCAGCGTCAGCTTCATGACGGCTTCAGCCGCGCTGTTGATGACATTTGCGAGTGGCTTGCCGGCTTCGCCCGTCATCAGGATGCCGATGCCGAGCATGATGGCGAAGAAGATGATCTGCAGCACGTCGCCATTGGTCAGGGCTGCGACCGGATTGGTCGGGATGATGGAGAGCAGCGTATTCATCAGCTGTTCGCCGATGCTGCCCGGTTGCGGGTTTGCATCGAGCCGGGCTTTAGCCTCGGCAATGTCAGCCGCTGAGGCAATCGAGAGGTCAAAGCCTGCGCCGGGCTGGATCAACGTGCCCATGAGCAGGCCGAAACTGACGGCAATGACCGTGGTGCCCATATACATGAGCAGGGCGCGCCCGCCGAGGCTGCCGAGCTTTTTGGGATCACCCATGGCCAGCACGCCGGACAGCAGCGTGGTGAAGATCAGCGGGACAACCAGCATCTTGATGAGGTTGATGAAGGCATCGCCAATAGGCTTGGCCCAGGTGGAGACATTGTCGCTGGCGGCTTCCGGGCCGAGCCCATAGCGAAGGCCAAGGCCGACGAGTGCGCCCAGAACCAGACCTGCGATCACCCGTTTCCAGAGATCAATGCCAAACCACCATTTCATAAGCTGCTCCTGCCCCGTCTGTAGCGCCCGACGGTACGGCGCGCTGCCGGGGAAGGCAATCGCGCGGTGCGCATTCCTGCAGCTTGCCAGTCGGATGATGAAAAGCCTATCAGGCAGGATGCAGTCTTCCCTGCCCTACTTGCCGATTGATGATGTGCTGGCCGAAATCTGCGCGGGCCTGCGCGACCATGCGCGGCTTGTGCTCGCGGCGCCGCCCGGCGCAGGCAAGACGACGCGCGTGCCCCTGGCGCTGGCGGGCCTGCTCGGCGAAGCCCCCATCATTGAAGGCAAGATCATCATGCTGGAGCCACGGCGCATTGCGGCGCGCATGGCGGCGCAGCAAATGGCAAATTTTCTTGGAGAGAAGCTCGGCCAGTCGGTCGGCCTGACGACAAGGGTGGACCGGAAAGTGTCTGCGGCGACGCGGGTGGAGGTGATTACGGATGGCCTGTTCACGCGGCGCATCCTTTCCGACCCGGAATTGGCAGGCGTCGGCGCGGTGATTTTTGACGAATTCCACGAGCGTAGGCTGAATTCGGATTTGGGACTGACGCTGGCGATGGAAGCCCAGGGCGCTTTGCGCGACGATCTGAGAATCCTGATCATGTCGGCCACGCTCGATACGGAAAAGGTATCCAGCGTGCTCGGGGCTCCGGTCGTGGAGAGTCAGGGGCGGCAATATCCCGTGGAGTCGAAATATCTCGGCCGGTCGCAGGACCGGATCGAAGACCGTATGGCAGCTGCTGTGCGCAAGGCGCTGCGCGAAGAGGAGGGCTCGATCCTCGCCTTCCTGCCCGGCGCGCGGGAAATCCAGCGAACGGCCGAACAGCTAGAGACCGTGCCTGACAATGTGCGCGTGGCCCCTCTGTTCGGCGCATTGAGCCCGGCAGAGCAGGATGCGGCCGTGTCACCGGCGCCGGAAGGAATGCGCAAGATTGTGCTGGCGACGGATATTGCGGAGAGCGCGCTGACCATTGAAGGCGTGCGGATCGTGATCGATTCCGGCCTCTCGCGCGTGGCGGAAGAGGCCGCCGGCGGGCTGGGGACGCGTTTGTCCACCGTGAAGGCCTCGCGTGCGTCAGTTGATCAGCGTCGCGGCCGGGCGGGGCGATTGTCGCCGGGTGTCTGTTATCGGTTATGGGATGAGGCGGCGACGCGGGGCCTGATGGCCGCGCCGGTTCCGGAAATTCTGAAAAGTGATCTCTCCGGGCTCGTTCTCACCCTCGCGGAATGGGGCGAGCGAGACGCAACGCGCCTGACCTGGATGGATGCGCCGCCTGCTGGACGGCTGAAGGCGGCGCAGGAACTGCTCTCGACGTTAGGTGCCATTGATGAAACGGGCGCGTTGACGGTGCTTGGCTCTGAAATGGCTCGCCTGCCCTTGCCGCCCCGGCTTGGTGCCCTGGTGGCGAGCGCTCCGAACGCGGAAGCGCGCGCGCTGGCGGCGGAGATTGCGGCTCTTGCCGGGGAACGGGGCATGGGCGGAAATTCACCGGATCTGCGCGACCGGCTGGCCGGGTTCCGCCGCGATGGCTCGCCGCGCGCCCGCAGCCTGAAGGCGCAGGCGAAAAGCTGGGGGAAGGGGGCTGCGCCGGGCGGGGATGTGGCGAAACTTCTGGCGCGCGCCTGGCCGGACCAGATTGCCCGCAAGCGCCCCGGCAGTGCGGGCAGCTACCTCATGGCGTCAGGGCGCGCAGCCATGCTGCCGGAGACCGAATCGCTGGCGAAGCAGGATTGGCTGGTGATTGCAGACCTTGGCGGCGCAGCGAAAGAGGCGCGGATTTCGCTGGCCGCGCCGATTTCAGAGGCGGACGCGCTGGAAATTGGCGGCATCGTCTCCGAAGACCGGGCGACCTTCGACCCAAAGACCGGAAAATTTGCCGCGCGGCGGGTGAAGGCGCTCGGCGCGATCATCCTGTCGGAAAGTCCGCTGCCAAAGCCGAGCCCGACTGTAGCCGCCCGCGCGATGCTTGAGGCAATTGCGGAAGAGGGCTTCGAAGCCATCGGCGCAGGCGATGTGGTGCGCGAAACACTGGCCCGGATTGCAATGCTTGAAACAGCCGGGTGCCTGGATGAAACGGGTTGGAACACAGTGAAACTGGTTGAGACGGCAAGCGACTGGTTGTTCCCCCTGTTGAAACGGAAAGGTGCGCAGGTGCCTGCGCACCATGCGGTGCGCGAAGACCTGATCGCCTCGCTCGACTGGCAGGTGCAGGAGGCGCTGCGCAAGGAGGCACCGCTCAGCCTGTCGCTGCCCTCCGGCCAGACGGCGCAGGTCGATTATCTCGATGATCGCGCGCCGCTGGTGTCTGCGCGGGCACAGGCCTTCTATGGGCTGAGCGCGCATCCGACCCTGGCGTCAGGGCGGGTGCCGGTGACGGTGGAAATGCTGTCGCCGGGCAGGAAGCCCGTGGCCACGACACAGGATCTCGGCCGGTTCTGGGGGGCGGGCTATCTGGACATGGCAAAGGACATGCGCGGACGCTATCCGAAGCATGACTGGCCGGCCGATCCGGCCTCCGCAAAGGCC
>NZ_DFME01000002.1:0-654 GCF_002375605.1 Hyphomonas sp. UBA3601
GGTCCAGAACTTGAGGCCTTCCATGCCGTATTGGTCGGTGTCGCCGAAGCCAGAGCGCTTCCATCCGCCGAAGCTGTGATAGCTGACGGGGACGGGGATCGGCACGTTGATGCCGACCATGCCGACATTCACCCTATGGGCGAATTCGCGCGCGGCATGGCCGTTGCGGGTGAAGATGGCGACGCCGTTGCCGTATTGATGCTCGCTAGGCAGGCGAACGGCATCCTCGAAATCCCGGGCGCGCACAATCTGCAGCACGGGGCCGAAGATTTCTTCCTGGTAGCTTTCCATGTCGGTGGTGACGCGGTCGAGCAGGGTCGGGCCGACGAAGAAGCCGTCTTCATGCCCCTGAAGGCTGAAGCCGCGACCGTCGATCACAACTTCGGCGCCTTCCTTTTCCGCCGTGTCGATCCATTGTTCGATCCGCGCCCTGTGTTCGGGCGTAACGACGGGACCGTAATGGGCGTCCTTGTCGGTGCTGACACCAACGCGCAGGGCATTGATCGCGGGGATGAGCTTTTCGCGCAATCTGTCTGCCGTGTCCTCGCCCACCGGAACGACCACGGGCAGCGCCATGCAACGCTCGCCTGCCGAACCGAAGGCTGCCCCGGCCAGATCGTTGACTACCTGATCGAGGTCGGCATCCGGCATGAC
>NZ_DFME01000002.1:886-6325 GCF_002375605.1 Hyphomonas sp. UBA3601
CCGACGAAACTGACGGCGGCGATATCCTCATGATCGAGGATGGCATCGACCATTTCCTTGTCGCCGTGGACGACCTGCAGCAACCCCTCGGGTGCGCCAGCTTCGACGAAGAGTTCGGCAAGGCGAACGGGCACGCTGGGATCGCGTTCGGACGGCTTGAGGATGAAGGCGTTGCCCGCCGCGATCGCCATGCCGAACATCCACATCGGGATCATCGCCGGAAAATTGAACGGAGTGATGCCCGCGCCGATACCCAGCGGCTGGCGCATCGAATAAACGTCGATGCCGGGGCCTGCGCCCTGCGTGTATTCGCCCTTGAGCGCCTGCGGAATGCCGCACGCATATTCGATGACTTCAAGCCCGCGCTGCACATCGCCATGCGCATCGTCCACGACCTTGCCATGTTCGCTGGCAAGCAGCTCGGCAAGTTGCTGCTTGTTTTCTTCAACCAGTCGCTTGAATTCGAACATGACACGGGCGCGCTTCTGCGGATTGGTCGCGGCCCATTCGGGCTGGACCTTCTTGGCAGCCGCAACCGCCTGATCAAGCAGGGAAGCATCGCCCAGCGCAACTTCGGCCTGAACCTCGCCCGTCGACGGGTTCCAGATCTTGTGCTTGCGGGTGGCAGCCGGGCTGTTGCCGGCAATGAAATGGTCAACCTGACGCATAGGAAAAATCCTCTCTTTCGTTGGCAACGGCCAATACGCGGGAGAGGTCCGAAATCAACCGGTATTGGCTGAAACCTTCAGGAACTGCGGTCTAGCCGACCCCTGCCATCATCTGCGCGCACAGGATTGCGCCGTATGTTCCCAGTGCATAGCCAAGCACGGCGAGCAGCACGCCGACTGGGGCGAGGGCGGGGTGAAATGCAGCGGCTATGACCGGTGCAGACGCGGCCCCGCCGACATTGGCCTTGCTGCCTACCGCGACGAAGAAGAACGGCGCCTTTATGATCTTGGCGACAACCAGCAGCAGTATGACATGGAACAGCATCCAGATGAAGCCGATCGCCATGAAGGCAGGAGCATCCGCGATCTTCGTAACATCCATTCGCGTGCCGATTACTGCAACGAGCAGGAAAATGAACAGCACACCGAACTTGCTCGCCCCGATACCCTCCAGTTTGCGGGCGCGGGTAAAGCTGGCGGCAAGGCCGACAGTGGTCGAAATGACCACCACCCAGAAAAATTCGCTGGCCAGCGTCGCCTCTTCGCCCTGCAATTCGGCGAAGAAATTCCCGAGCCAGCCGCCGAGCAGATGCGAGAGGCCGACAACCGCAAAAGTAATGCCGAATAGCAGGACGTAGTCGTTTGCCTTGGCGACGCGTTCGATACTTTCGGTGTAGTCGGCCATGGTATCGCGCAGCTTGGCGATCGAAGAACTGTCCGCGCCCAGCCAGCGGTCGACACGCTCATGCGCGCCAGCGCCATACAGCAGGAAGACCATCCAGATTTCGGCGACAATGATGTCGACAGCCAGTAGCGCAGCAAAACCTTCGAGAGGATAACCATAGACTTCGAGCATCGCGGTCTGGTTCGCTCCGCCGCCGATCCAGCTTCCTGCGAGCGTGGCAAGGCCTCGCCAGGCTGCCGTGTCGCCGGAACCGATAATCGATGGTTCGAACTGCGCAACGATCCACAGCGCCAGTGGGCCACCCAGGATAATGCCGACGGTGGCGGTAAGGAACATAATGATGGCCTTATTGCCGAGGCCCAGAATGCCCTTGATGTCGATGCTGAGCGTCATCAGGAACAGCGCGGCGGGCAGGAAATAGTCCTTCGCCACGGGCCACAGATTGCTCTGCGACACGTCGATCAGGCCGAAGGTCGTCATCAGGCTTGGCACGAGGTAGCAGATCAGGATGATCGGTACGAAGACGTAGAATCGCTGCCAACCGGGCCTGTCGCGCGTGGCGAACACGAACGCGAGGACGAGAGCCAGCAGGCCAAGGATTATCCTGTCATCGCTGATCATGATCGTGCGGCCCCTTATCCTGCCTGAATGTCATTCGGCCGCGAATGTGCCGGTTTCGAAGAAATGCGCGATTTTCTTTTGCTGCGGCATGATGTCCAGACCACGCGCAGCGAGCCATGCGCTGTCGAAGATCGTATCGGAATAGCGCGCGCCGTCATCGCAAAGGATGGACACGATCGATCCTTTCCAGCCGCGTTCGGCCATCTCCGCCGCGATCTTCGCGCACGCCCAGACGTTCGTTCCGGTGGATCCGCCGCAGCGGCGACCCAGACGCTGGCTGACTTCGTGCGCCGCCGCGATCGAGCAGACGTCCGGCACGGCTTCCATGCGGTCGATCACATCGGGGAGAAAGCTGGGCTCGACCCGCTGCCTGCCGATGCCTTCTATGCAGCCCGCTGAATGATCCACCCGCTCGATCGAGCGATCCTGCCAGTGGCGGTGAAATACGGATCCTTCCGGATCGGCCACGCATACGCGCGTGTCGAAACGATTATATCGTGCAAAGCGCCCGATGGTGGCAGACGTCCCGCCCGTGCCTGCACCGCACACGATCCAGCGCGGTACGGGATGCGGTTCGCGCTCCATCTGGGCGAAGATCGATTCGGCAATGTTGTTGTTGCTGCGCCAGTCTGTGGCGCGTTCGGCAAAAGTGAACTGGTCGATGTAATGGCCGCCCAGCTCATCGGCGAGCGACTGCGCTGCATCGTATATTTCGCATGGCCGATCGACGAAGTGGCATTCCCCTCCGTAGAAGGCGATGGCATCAAGCTTCGCCTGCGCTGTCGAGCGTGGAACGACGGCGATAAAACGCAGTCCGAGCATCCTGGCGAAATAGGCTTCCGAAACGGCTGTGGATCCGCTGGACGCCTCGACAATAGCGGTGCGTTCGCAAATCCATCCGTTGCACAGACCATACAGAAATAGCGATCGGGCCAAGCGATGCTTCAGGCTGCCGGTCGGATGACTGGATTCGTCTTTCAGGTAGATGGCGATATCCGGCAGGGCCGGAACGGGCAAAGGTATCAGATGGGTATCGGCCGACCGATGGAAATCGGCTTCGATCCGGCCGATGGCCCAGTTCACCCATTCACGATTGGTCGACATTGGGGCCTTGTATAGCCCTCCTCCCGGGAGGGAACCCTCGCCGGACACGTTTTCCGCGGTTGGTCGGAGATCGCGCGAGCGGAAGGGCACCGCCGGATGATAGACGCGCTGCAAAGGATAAAACGGCGCCGGCCGACAAAAGGCTATCAGGCCGTGCGCGCGATACGCCACACGGCAGAATGGGACAGACGTTCGATCCGACAGATATCGCCCGCTTCGTCGCACAGCTTCGCCCACCGACCAGGCGCGATCGTCATGGCCCGATCCAGCGCGCCATTGGGCGTAAGAGCAGAAAACGAGATCGTCTGGGCGATGCCGTCGTCATCCACATATTCGAGATTGTAGTCGTGCATATAAGCCCCCTCCGATCGGGGAAGTCCGCCAAATGGTCGGTTGAAAGCCTGCGACTCCGTCCAGTGATGGTGAACGACAGTCTACTTACCAGATGGTGACTTCATTCCCTAATTGGGTTCCGTCGGGTTCGCTGGTGCAACACGTAGGGGCAACCAAGCCATATTGACTGATCGAGCCCTGTCGTGGCAGGCGCCTCGTCGTGTTGCATGGCTGATACGACATGAAGTCGGACATGGTTCGCGGGTGTAGCTCAATGGTAGAGCAGCAGCTTCCCAAGCTGACGACGAGGGTTCGATTCCCTTCACCCGCTCCAATGAAAAAAGCCGGCCCCTGAAGGGACCGGCTTTCTTCGTATCTGGAGAGGGTGCGCAGCTTAGAACAGTGAGACCGCGGGGCCTTTGAGCGTGTAGCGGTCCTTGCCGAGCGCCATGTCGATGGTCAGATAGCCTGACTGGCCCTTCAGCTCGCTGGCCGGGACGCTATCGCCGATGCCCTTGGCGAGCACATTGCCGGACGTGGAGACAACCGACCAGCCAAGTGGCTCAGCGCGGGATTCCGCGAAGACGGCCTTGAGGTCAGTCTTGCCGTTCATCTGGGTCGGCATCGGGGCCTGCAGCGTTCCTTCAACACGGGAGAACAGCTGGACCAAATAGATCCGGCCATTGGCGCGCACAGCCGCCACACCGGTATGGTCGAACTCGCCGCGCTTGAGATTGGCCTTGTTGGCGGGGTCTGCCATCAGGGCACGATAGGCTTCTTCAGGCGTAGCCGAGTCATCCACAATGGCCATGTTGGCGCCGAATGCCCCCATGAGGTGGGTGCGGTCCAGCAGGCGGACCCGGTCGAGATGACTGCGTCCTTCCATGTCCTCGTGGGCCACATAGCCCCGAACCGCCATGTCATAGGCATGGATACGTGCAGCTTCGTTCAGCGTCGCAAGGTTTTTCAGGCTCGCCTTGCCCGCGTCGCTGCGGTCAGCGGCCGCGAACTGACCAAGCTGGCCTTGCATGAACGTATCCGGCGTGACGCCATTGAGGCCCTCAAAACAGGCTTCGGTTTCAGTCTGGAATGCAGCAGGCTGCAGGCCGAGACCATCCGACAGGTCACAAGCCTGTTGGGCATTCGCAGTCAGTCCCAGCGCCGCAAGCGCCAGAGCGGAGATTGACATATATCTGTATTGTTTCTGTAACATAAGTGTCACAATACCGTGTGTGACAGATTTGCGTCAAGTAATGACACTTTTACGTATCTTATCTGTATGCTACTCGGAGGCGTCTTGCCGGAAGGCCCTGCAATCACTCAGCATCCGGCTGGCACGCCCGCAAACCCGCCACAGGAATCACGGTCTCCCAACCTCCATCATTCAGTAGCTTGATGCGGCCAGTTGAGATTTTTTGCCCGCCCTCCACCATCTCGCCGGGCGTGATTCGCAGGGACATCGTCTCGCCTTCGATGGTCGTGTAATCCATTTCGGTCATGAATTGTCCGAACAAGGTCCCGCCCTGGCGGACCAGAGCCATGGTCTGCTGGGTTTCAGACAGCATGGTTTCGGCCGTCTGACTACCTGCCTTGGAGAAGTAGATGAAGCGCCGCGGCGCGCCCTGGGTCCACAGGAACAGCGCGCACTCGCCATCCGCAAGATCCTGCGCTGGTAAATTGCCTGCCTCGGGAACCTCCGGCGCCGGCGGAACGGGCCGCTTCTTGTCGCCGCTCGCACATGCCGCCAGCAGCAGCGCCCCCGCGACAATCGCAATTACCTGCCTCATGGCCTTGTCTCCATTCTGTTCATCGACCGCGTGTAGACCAGCGCACCATTCCGGTCTGTAAATCCCGCAGCCAGCAAGGCAGCGCGCAATTCATCATCAAAATTGGTCAGTTCCAATTCAAACCCATCCTGTGCAACAGCCTTGAGGACAATGCGTGTGCCGTCCCCCGCATCCCCAGACAATTGCGCAGTCAACCGGGTGTCCGTGCAGGTCAGTGGACCGCTGAGGACGGGCCAGTCCC
>NZ_DFME01000002.1:6457-6840 GCF_002375605.1 Hyphomonas sp. UBA3601
CTGAGGACGGGCCAGTCCCGGCCAAACGATGCTGCGGCAAGGCGGGCCACATCGCTCGTCACATTCCCCGCCGCCGCCTCGCACCGGTCGCCAGACAGTTTCACAGAGCCGTTCGAGAGTCGGAGGCTGCTGCCGAGCTGCGCAATAACAGGATCGGCGCCAACCTGCTCCGTTAGCGGAATATTCAAGGACACTTCTTCCGCCACAACAGACGATCCGGATGCCTTGATCCTGCCCCGCCCCTGGCCAAACGGCCCGCTCCACGACACGTCATGCGACGGGCCGCCTGTCACGAAACGCAAAACATCGGAATCGAGATTGACCGCACCGAGCGGCGTGCCGCGCCATGACAGGCCGGTGACCTGACCATGCCAAACCGACCC
>NZ_DFME01000002.1:6934-7415 GCF_002375605.1 Hyphomonas sp. UBA3601
GCGACAAAGAGAAATCCTGTCCGCATCATGACCCGCCTCCCGCAAACTCAAAACTTGCCCGCACATAGCCAGCCTCCTCGGCGAACATGGTCACGCGTTCAGGCACGGCGCCATAGCGCATGTCCGCATCGGCCAGCCAGGCATAGACCAGAGTCGGCACCGTCCGCTCAAACTGCAGGATCAGTCGGCCGTCATCTGCGGTCTGCAACCGCAACACGGACAGGCCTCTCGCATTGGCAAGCTGCAACAGATCCGACCGTAAGTTCTGACTGGAGGCGCGGGCGGCAGTGGCACCGGCCACGCGCGTCGTTTGTGAGGTGAGCTCCGCCGAGACCACGTCGAGCTGCCGACTGGCGGCTTCCAGAGCCAATTTCGAGTCCGCCTTTGCAGCCATCAGGGGCCGCACGATCGCGAATTGCAGGAGCGCGACAATCACGAGCAGGAGTGCCACGCCGATCAATGCCCGCTCTCGTCCGGTGCG
>NZ_DFME01000002.1:7526-24614 GCF_002375605.1 Hyphomonas sp. UBA3601
AGATCAATCCCCGCTCTCGTCCGGTGCGGCTGTTCCAGTATCCCATCATGAGCGTCCTCCAATCGACAGATCGCCCACGACCCGTCCATCCTCAAGGCGCGTATCGCCCAAACTGACCTGCAGGCCGGTGGCCTCAATCGCCGTCTTCAGGTCCAAATCTGCCCCAAAGGCCGGATATGTCAGCGTGGCGCGAAGCTCACCGATGGCGCGGTCATAGCGCAAGCTGACCAAATTCGCTCCGCTGACACTCTCCACCGCTCCGTATAGCGCCGCACTGGTCTGCTGGAAGCTGGGCGCGGCGACGCTGGTCGCTGACCCGGTGCGCGAGCGCAAGGCGGCGGCAGGATTGGACGGCACCTGCTGGCCCGGGAAAGCGGCGGCATATTGCGCGCGGGATTCCGCATCCAGCGCCGTCGTCAGATTCTTCATCGTATGCACCGACAGCGCCGTCTGCGCGCCCCATGCCACAAACAGGGTGGCCGCAAGCGCCGCGGGCAAGCGAAACTGTTTCAGGGAGATGCCGGTTTCAGAGGCGCGGGCATATGTGCCCTGCCGGAGATCGGTCAGGCGCGGCGCCGCCTCGGCCCAGAGCGCCAGTTCGGTCAGGGACTCTGCGCGACGGGGAGCGGCGTTTGCCTCCGTGCCCTTGAGGAGCGCCGACATGACATCACTCGGCCAGTCATTGTCGAACGCAACGGGACTTCCCTCGACGGTCAGCAATTGATAGCGACCGAAATCGACCTGTTCGGTTGGCGGCAACAGGGACAGATCCGGCACAATCCGGGCCGATCCGAGGCCGGCCGCCTCAAGCTGGTCCAGCCAATGCTGCATGACTGTGTGCGACACGGCATAGACTATCCGGAACCCCGCATCGTCCTGATCCGCAGATACGGCGACGTGAACGGACTCGACCGGCACGGCGAGATCATCCTCGATCGCAAACGTCGCAAGGCGCGTTAGTTCTACCGGCCGCCGGGCCGCCGCACGCACCCGGTGCGCTGTCACTTCGGTTCCGGGAACGAAGACGACAACATCCGCACCAGATGGAATGCCTGCGCCCTCCGGTACGGGCTCCAGCCCGGACGGACCGCTCCGCACGAACCGCCAGTTTTCGCCGTCCCTCGGGATTTCCGTGTAAAGTCTCGGGCGCATCAGCCAGATCTCCTGTTTGAGCCCTGTAGGACATAAATGCCATCGGTGCCACGCCCATAGGTCGCATCGATGCGAATCGTGCCCGTGTCGGAGGCAATCGAAATGGCAGCCCCAATCCGATCGGAGCGTATCGACAGCGCGCTATCCCGGCGCAATTCCGGCGCGATACTGGCCACATCCCGCGACAGGAGGAATTCACCAACATTCAGCCACCCCCCTTCCGGGCGCGACAGGATCAGTTGTTCGGCTTCGCTTGTGGACAACTCGTCGGAGAAGCGCGCTGCCAGCAGTGGCGCCTGAGCCGCTGTCAGCGTGTTGATGTTCAGCGGTGCATCATCCGACCTTGAACGGACGCAGACCAGGTTCGAAATCTCGTTCATTACATCCGGAGTGAAGCCGTCGATCGCGCGCAGGTCGCTGATAGAGACGAGCCGCTGTCCCGGCGTCCGATGAGGGATTGACCGGCCTCCATACGCGCCATCTTCGGCGCCGGAGGCGCGGGGACTGGTATCCGCGTCCATCCAGTCGGACAGCGAATCCACCAGATGCTGCGCCTCGCTGTTGAACAGGCCTGCGCCCTCAAGCATGCGGTGGAGTTGGTCGGGGGACACGCTCCCGGCGGAGGCTTCACCGTCCCCCAGCGAAAGCGCATTCAGATTCAGGCAATTCGTGGCCTCGTAAAACCGGACGGAAATTGTCCCACGCGAATACGCAAATACAATCGGCTCACGGAACAACAGGGAGTCTGGCGTCAAGGCTCCGTCTGTCTTTGCCAGGGCCTCGTTCACAAATGCCTCACCCACAGACAAGGCCCCGCGTGTTGCCCAGAAGCTGTCGGCCCGGCTGGCCGAGACTCGCGAAACGCTGACAGACCGCGCCAGCGCATCGGTCGCCGCGAGCGCCGCTGTCGACATCAGGACGATGATGAGCAAGACGCTGAGCAGGGTCGCGCCGCGCTCATGATCGGAACGGTGCGAGCGTTTCATCCTGCGCCCCCAACAAGGAAAAGCTGGCGCAACTCATCGCCTTCTCCGAACACGAAAGTCAGCTCGACCAGATCCGGTAGCGTGTCTGATTGGCCCGGCCAGTCCAGTTGCCAACTGGTGCCGGTCAGAAAGCGCAGACCGACGCTGTCGAGGTCTTCGGCAATCACGCGATCTGCATAGGGCGTGTTGTAGACCGGATCAGGGCGCAGCCAGGCGCGGCGAACAAGGCTTCCGTCGGTCAGGAAGTATTCCACCCGTTGCAGGTCGCCCCGTGGCTCGACCTTACCGGGATTGATCCAGCCAGCCCGGGTGAAGGCCAGCAAGGGCTCCAGTGTGGAGAATCCGCCGCTGAAGGCCTTGGGAGCATCGAGCCCATTGGGCGGTTGGGTCAGGCGCAGGGTCGCATTGGCGAGGTCATCCCGCAGCAGGCTATGGGCCGTATCCTGATCGCGAACCATCTCTGTGCGGGCCTCCACCATCTGACCGGACCGCAAGGTCTGGATCAACAGGGTCGATCCCGCCACCATGAGCAGCGAGGTCACGGCGAGCGCCACCAACATTTCGATCAAGGTGAACCCGGCCGACTTGCTCATGATGTCGGCACCCGCATCAGGGTCTGGCGGTTCACGAGTTGCTGGCCCGTTTCGGCATCGCCTATTGTCACGGACACGGAAAACAGGCCTTCCCGTCCGGTGGCGCTGATCGTGCGCATCCACGTCAGCCTGCGCCCGCGCTGCGTACTTTCCCCGGTGTTCACACCCGGCGGAATGGCTCCGGGGCGTACGAGCGCCTCGGCCATCAGATTGTCCGCTTCGACAGTGGCAAGGAAACGCTGGTCCACATGGCGCGCGCCAACAAGGGTTTCGTTCCCGAGATGCGCCAGCGACATGGCAGCAATACTGAACACGCCGAGCGCAACCAGCACTTCGACCAGCGTGAAGCCTTGCTGTGAACGCGGAGACGTCATGTCAGCGCTCCACCTCGACCATGCCGGACGACGACACGGTCAGGACACGCCGGTCCGTGCCCTCGATCAGGGTCAGCGGCTGCGCTGACACGATGCCGGTCGCGTCGGCCACGATGTGCGGCCAATCCTTCGGATCACTCTCCTGAAGCCCCCGGCGCGATGTTGAGACAGAGATCGCCAGAGGGGATGGCAATGTGTGCGCCGATCGCGGCAGCGCGACCCAGCGACTGTCACGCCAGGCTTCGGCCGCATATTCATCTTCCCCCAGACGGATGGCGCGCACCTCGCCCGAGGCGATGGCCTCGTCTGCCAGACGGTCAATGGCCAGCTCCAGCCGCGCCACTTCCCGGTCAAGACGGGACGGCTGGCGGGGCAGCGTCATGACGATTGCGGCGCTGGCCAGCGCCAGAATGAAGAGCGCAACCAGAACCTCAACCAAAGACATGCCGGATTGAGAGGACAGGATTGGCGTCATCAGCTTGCGGGATCCCAGTTCCCGATATCGTCGTCCGTTCCGGCTTGTCCATCCGGACCAGTGGAGAAGACGTCATAGGCGCTGCCCGACCGTGTGCCAGGGAAAGCGTACTCGTATTCATTGCCCCAGGGATCAGTCCGCATGCGTTTGATATAGCCTCCGGGGCGGTACTGCGCGGCCTGTGCACCGGTGGGCGCCGTGCTCAGCGCCGCCAGGCCCTGATCCGCGGAAGGGTATCCGTACATGTCGAGATTATACATATCGAGCGCGCTTTCGAGCGCCGCAATGTCGGAATGCGCCTTGCCGATGCGGGACTGGTCGGTCGCCGGAGCGACATTCACGACGATCAGCGTGGCGAGCAGGCCCATGATGAAAACCACCACCATGAGTTCCACGAGCGAGAAGCCCGCCGTCTTGCGGCGCTTTTCCTGAGGGGTGCGGGGCGTGACTAAGTGCATGACTGCCTCCTATCCGATAGCGAGAGTATTGAGTTGCAGGATCGGCAACATAACCGACAGGACGATCAGGCCAACCAGCCCGCCGAGCACAACAATGATCAGCGGCTCCAGCAGGGACAGGAGCGTGGACGATCCCGTTTCGAATTCATTGTCCAGATAGTCTGCCGCGCGGGTCATCATGCCGGGAATGTCGCGCCCGGCCTCTCCGCTGGAGACCATGTGCACCATCATGGGCGGGAAGACACCGGTGGCCTTCAGCGCGCCGGCAAAGGAGCCGCCTTCGCGCACACGTTCGCCAATCTGTTCTGCCGCCTCACTGAAGACGAGATTGCCCGAGGCACCCTTGGCCCCGCTCAAAGCCTCAAGAATGGTCGCGCCAGAGCCGGAGAGCGTCGCGAAGACACGCGCGAACCGGCCCGCGCAGACGGTCCGGTTTAGCGGGCCCACAATAGGCAGGTTCAGGCTGTAGCGATCAATTGCGCGGCGCACCGCGGGAACCCTGAAGGCGCGGACCACGGCGAAGACCAGGGTCGCGAGCGCCAGAGCGATCAGGATACCATGTGATTGCAGGGCTTCGGACAGATTGACCACGATACGGGTGATCAGTGGCAGATCCGTGTCGAACAGGTCGAATTGCTCGACCAGGCGCGGCACGACAAACAACATCATGGCGATGATCATGCCGACAGCCATGATGCCCAAAACCGCCGGATAGATCAGCGCTGCCTGAACCTTTTGGCGCAATTGGTGACTACGCTCCAGATATGTCGCGAGGCGCTCCATGACGTCGCCAAGCCGTCCCGACAGTTCGCCGGCAGAGACGACCGAGCGCACGAGCGGTGGAAACGCCTTTGGCGCGACTGACATCGCGTCTGCGAGACGCGCGCCTTCGGTGACCTCGGTCTTGATGGCGTGCAGGACACGCTGGGCCTGCGGGGTTGTCGCATCCTCTGCGGCGGCGCCAAGCGCCTGTTCGACCGGAAGGCCCGATTGCAGGAGTACGGACAATTGCCGCACCAGAAGGACACGCTGCTTTTCGCCGATCCGGCCGCCGATGCGGCTTGCCTTGGCCGATTGCTCGCTGACGGGAATGACATCGAGCGCCATGAGATCACGCAGGCGCAATTCGCGGCGCGCAGAACGCGGGCTTTCGGCGGAAATAATCCCTTTCTGGCGCCTGCCATGATCATCGACGGCGACATACTCAAATGCCGGCATCACCCACCTCCCTTGCGGCTGACGCGGAGCACTTCAGCGGGGCTGGTTTCCTGCGAGACGACATAGCGCCGCGCATTGTCGATCAGGCGGTCATGTCCGGAAAACGCGGCTTCGTCGATCCGGTGCTCGCTGGCCTCGGACCCGAGCAGGTCGCGGATATTGCTGTCCACGACCAGAAGCTCATAGATACCGATCCGGCCATCAAAGCCGGTATTGCCACACGAGAAGCAGCCATTCGGCTCGCCCACCATGACGGTGTCACCTGCGCCAAAGCCGAGAGCGTCGAGTTCCACCGCGGTGGCCGGACGCTCCGTCTTGCAATTCGGGCAGAGGCGGCGGACGAGGCGCTGTGCCATCACCGCGCGCAGCGTGGACGCGAGCAGGTAGGCCTCGACGCCCATGTCGCGCAGGCGGGTGATTGCCCCGGCAGCGCTGTTCGTGTGGAGTGTGGACAGAGCGAGACGGCCCGTGGAGGCGAATTCAAACGCGACTTCCGCCGTTTCGGAATCCCGGATCTCGCCGACCATAACAACATTTG
Organism: Hyphomonas sp. UBA3601; assembly: GCF_002375605.1. NCBI lineage: Bacteria > Pseudomonadati > Pseudomonadota > Alphaproteobacteria > Hyphomonadales > Hyphomonadaceae > Hyphomonas > Hyphomonas sp. UBA3601. The sequence goes on from NZ_DFME01000002.1 coordinate 13,321, forward strand.
GATCCTGGCGAAGAATGGAGCGGAGCGTCGCCGCAAAGGTCAGGCCGACCTTGTGGTCCATCTGGGTCTGGCTGATGCCCGGCAGACCATACTCAACAGGGTCTTCCAGGGTCATGATGTTGTCGCGACCGTTGTTCAGGCGCGAGAGCGACGCATAGAGCGTCGTCGTCTTGCCGGAGCCGACCGGCCCGGTGACAAGGATCACGCCATTTGGCTGGGCCAGCGCATCGGAGAAACGCTCCAGCGTGTCAGCATCCATGCCAAGTTCCGGCAGGCCGACCAGCGCGTTCTTTGTGTCGAGCAGACGCAGCACAACCCGCTCCCCATACCGGGTGGGGAGTGTGGCCACACGCACATCAATAGACCGTCCGCCTACTGACAGAGAAATCCGGCCGTCCTGCGGGAGACGCTTTTCGGCTATGTCGAGCCGCGCCATGACCTTGATCCGAGACAAGATGGGCGCGGCCAGTTTGCGCGGCGGAGTTAGCACTTCGACGAGGTCGCCATCAATCCGGTAGCGGATCGAGAGATGGTTTTCGAACGGGTCGATATGGATGTCGGACGCGCGACGCTTGATGGCTTCGTGGATCAGGCCGTTGATCAGGCGGATCACCGGCGCGTCATCCTGCCCGTCGAGCAAGTCTGCAGCTTTCGGGATATCGTCGATCAGGCTCTCCAGACCGCCCCGGCTCTCCACGGCGGCATCGACGTCATCATCCGCCATCGGTCCAGACGCAAAGGCCTCGGCCAGCAACCGGTCATAGGAGTCCTTGTCCAGAGATTCCAGAGCAAACACGCTGCCGAGCGCGCGTCGTGCCTCCACCAGCGCCAGCGGATCTGCGCCCTGACGGACAGCCACGGTCAGCTGCTCCCGTCCGGGCAGGACGACCAGTCCCTTCTCCTTGGCAAAGGCGTATGTGAATTGCGTCGGGGCGAAATCGGTCGGCGTCATTGCGGCGGCGGGCTTCCCAGCACTTCTGTGATGAAATTGTCGATAGAGGACGTGTCGCTCCCCTCTCCGTCCCAGAGTTCTTCGGCGCGGATATAGTTGTAGGAGCGTGATGTAACGGCTTTTGCTCCGGCACGGTCGCGAACAATCGTCGGGCGGATGAAGACCATCAGATTCGTCCGACCAAGCGACTTGCCTTCCGTCCGGAACAGGCGACCTGCAACAGGAATATCCCCAAGCAACGGCACCTTCTCATTGGAAAAGGCTTCGGTCTGCTCAATAAGGCCGCCAAGGACAATGATCTCACCATCGTCGGCGATCACGCTGGTATTGATCTCTCTCGTATTGAGCACGATATCTGTCACACCTGCCGTAATAGCGCCGGCCACATTGGATACGGTTTGCGTTATTTGCATACGGATCGTTCCATCATTCGACACTCGAGGCGTAACGGTCAGCCCAACCCCCACATCCTTGCGATCCACGGTCGTGAAAGCGTTTGTGTTATCGTCCCCCAGCACCTGACCGGTTGTGATTGGCACATTCTGCCCGACAAGCAGCGACGATGTTCCGTTGTCCAGAGTCATGTTGAATGGCTTAGAGAGAATGCGGGAATTTGTGTCCGCTTCCACAGCCGTCAGTACAGCGCCGAACAATGTATCACCATCCTGCCCGCCGACCCCAACCGTGATCCCGGTCAATCCCAGTAGCGAGTTGAGCGCCGCCGTTGTCAGCGAGTCGCTGACTGCGCTGTCCTCGTCCCCTGAAAATGGCGTGTCACTGCTGATCGCTCCCGCAAGCGTGAGCAGGTTTGGCGCCGATGCCGAGAAATTTGTCGTGGCGAACGGGACTGAACTGCTGCCGGTGCCTGACAACAGGAATTGAAGACCGAGTTGCCGCGCCGTGTCGTCAGCCATTTCGACAATGATGGCCTCCACCAGAACCTGGGCGCGGCGGCGGTCAAGATCGCCAATGACGCGCTCGAGGCTAAGCAGGGTTTCCGGCGCCGCGCTGATGACCAGCGAGTTGGTGGAATCATGGTGGGCGATTGTGGTCGCCTCACTCGCATCCGCGAGTCCGCGGCGCTTGTCGATGGCAAAGGCCACCTGCTGCAGGATCGGCACCACATCGGCCGCATCCGCATTATTCAGCGGGACGACCCGGATCGTGTCCTGAAGCCGGTCGCGGCCATCCAGGTCCGCCGTCACGAGCTTGGCGCGCTCAACGGCGGCCGGATCACCGCGCAGGATCAGCGCATTGCCCGCCTCGGACGCTATGGCCCTGAAATTGGATTTGTAGGCGTCCTCGCCGGCACTGGTGTTCAGAGAGGTCAGGATGTTCGCGACTTCCGTGGCGGAGGTGTTGGCCAGCTGGATGGTTTCCGTCACCGAAGGGTCGGCATCAATCTTGTCGACCATGCTGCGCAAGCGGGGAATGTTGGACGCATAATCCACAACGACCAAAGTGTTCGACTGGGCATTGGCAATCACCTGTCCCTGCTCGTCAATCACCGGCTTGAGCATCTTCGCTGCTTCGAGGGCGTTCAGATGCTGGAGGCTGAAGATTTCGGTCGTGAAGGCGTTCGATCCGTATGCCCCCATGCCCGCCTCACCCACAGCACTTTGTTCCGGGACAATGCGATATGTGGCCTTACCGGCCGGGATCGCCGTAAATCCGTGCACGCGCAAGGAGGACAGGAACACATCGAACACTTGCTGGCGCGTCAGCGGAGTGGTGGAGGAGACCGTGATCCGCTTGGTGCGCGCTTCCGGATGCACGACAAACGTGTAGCCCGTCACCGTCGACACGTCCGCGATAAGGGCGGACAGCTCGACATCCTCGAAATTCAGGATGTGCCGCGCCGTATCCGCCGGCGTCTCATTGGCCAGGGCAAAGGCCGACGGAGATGCTGCGAGAACTGCCGTTGCGGACAAGAGGGTTTTCAAATTCATGTCTATCGGGCCTCCTCGGGCGCGAGGGTATGGTCAATTGTCTTTCCGTCCCGGTCGATCTTCAGACGAACGGGATTAGGATCGGAGAATTTCCGGGCAAGCTCTGCCGGAGGAACGTCATTGATGTCTGCGCCATCCAGGCCCACGACCACATCGCCGGGCTGAAGACCCGCGCGGGTCATCACGTCAGCGTCACCCCGGGAGCCGATACGGTAGCCGACAAATTCCTGACCGTGATGGACCGGATCTATCGTGATGCTGGACATCAGGTCGGCGCGGGCGATCCGAGCGCTGGTGGAGCCCGTGGCAGAATTATTGCTCTCGGGGTCAGGCTGGCCCGGCGTGGTCAGGACCGATAGCAGGCCGGCGCCGCCTTCCATCATCAGGGCCTCCGTCTGGCCGCCCTTCCGGAGCGTGACGCGGTCCCCATAAATCCGGTGAAGGGTGACCCCCTCAAGGATGGCTTCGCCGGGCGAATAGGCTGCGGTCCGGTTGTCTGGTGTGGTGATGAGGGCGATGCCGCCGGCCTCTTCCGACGATGCGCGGACACCCCGCAGCTTGAGGTTCAGACTTGTTTCCGGCGCGTCCGGGATATCCGCCACGAGGGCGGAGGCCGCGCCGAACGGATTTTCGTGGAGGAGCCGGGACGTATCCACGGATATGTTGGTTGCGATACCTTGCGGGGGCTGCACGACGGAGCGAACCGGGATGTCCGGAGAGACTGCCCCGCCCGGTTCTACCGCCAGCCAAATGAGCTTTGCCGTCGCCAAGCCAATGCCCACGACCAAGGCGACCTCAATCACGCGCAAGGCAGGCCCGACGCTACGCCGAGCGAAAATTGCAAGAGATTCAAGCCGTTCCGTCAATATCAAGCCCCTCGAAAGAGGGTTTCCCCTAAGCTAACAGGTCCGCGACGACAATGGCCGCGGACCTGTAATTGATGATATGCAATATCAGAGCCGAAGCTAGAACATACGTTTCAGGCCAATACTGAAAATGGTTCCCTGCTCGTACGTATCGACATCCACGCGGTCACCCCCGCGCTCCTGAAAAGCTTCATAGTCTTCCTGAAGGATGTTTTCGATGTTGAGGGAGAATTCATACTGGCCGCTGCCAGACTGGAAGCGCTTGTTCCAGACAAAGTCCACCGTCATTGGCGGCTGCTCCAGAATTGCGGGCAGGTTGCCGTTCTCACCCGACCGGATACGCTCGCTGACATAATTGAACAGCAGGTTGTATTCGGACTGCGCCTCTTCATTGAGAAGGCCCAGCTGGACGTTGAAGAGGTGTTCGGACTGGCCCTGCATCCGGCGCCCGTCTTCGAGACGCCCGGCAGCCGTCGTGGTGCCGCGCACCGGGTTCAGATTCGTACCGATATTGAAGGCCACTTCACCATCTGCTCCGATCTCGGAATCTGACCAGGTGTAGTTGGTTTTCACCTGAACTTCGCGATCATCAAAGAAGCCCAAGCCGGTCCACTGGTCGAATGGCAGGAGCTGTTCGTATTCGACTTCAAATCCGTACAGCTTGGCAGAGGGTACGTTGATAAACGTCGTCTGAATTGTCTCTGTACCGGCCAGGATCTCCTCGATCGGGTTTTCCAGATCCTTGTAGAACAGGCCGAGCGTCACGAACTGGTCACGGGCGAAATAGTATTCGCCGCGCAGGTCATAGTTCTTGATCGACGCGTTCACGAGATACGGGTTACCGAAGAAGGTGGCGTCGGTTTCCGTATTGACGAACACAGCCGGGGCCAGTTCGCGGAACTGAGGACGCGTCAGCGTTTCGGAATATCCCCCACGAACCTGCAAATCCTCGATCGGGTTCCAGGTGATGGTCAGAGCCGGCAACCAGTCAGACTGGTCGATGACCCCTTCCACCGTGTTGCCGGTGAGATCGCCACTGATGTTCTGCGTATCAATGGCCTCGATCGCGTCTTCAAAACGCACGCCCAGCGCAGCCCGGATATAGGGCGTGATCTGAGCATCGATCCCGGCATAAGCGGCATCAATTTCCAGCGTTGCGACATAGAATTGCGGGAATTGCTCACCAGCTACTTCCGTAATCGAGCCAACACCCGACCGGAAGATATAGTCATAGATGTAATCGAGACGCTGAGTGCGGTCCGTGCCGCCGACACCGTTGATATCGTAGAGCAGCGAGGTGGCTGCGCGATCATTCTCAACATAACTGTAGCCAAATTTCAGGTCAGCCTCACAAAGGAACGTACACTCCCCGTCCCGCGTCATCGGCAATGTGCCGTCGATCCCGAAATCCGTGGTATCATCCTCAACCTTGCTGAACTGCATACGGTTCGCAGCAGGGCTGGTAGAGAGGATCGGCACGCCGGCATCATTGATGTTGTAGATGTTCGACAATTGGTAGGGCGCATCCCGAAGCGCTTCGGAATATGACGCGCGCCATTCCACCTTCATATCCATGACTTGAGGCAGGAAATGCTCGCCCTGGACCTGCGTGGACCAGAGCTGTTGCTCGACCCATTCCAAAGCATCGAGGCGCTGGTTGACGTCTTCATTGTTCTCGCCGGTAATGATCCGCGCTTCCTTTTCAGAGGAGCGGGTCACAAGCCCGGTGAACTTGATCTCATGGTCGGAGAATGCCTCGAAACCAATTGTCGCCAAGGCGTTCGTATCAATCGTATTCTGTGTGCTCAAACGATCCAGCTGGAAAGCTGACCGGAGACCGTCACCCTCAAGGTCGCCATACCCCCGCGTTCCCCGCTTCGTCTGCCAGGAATTGCCATATCCGACAGCGGCGATCACGCCCATCGAGATATCAGACGTGAGGTCGAAATTGTTGCCTGCCGACATATCGATGCTGAAGTTTGGAGCAACCTCCCCTTCCTGCATGACCAGGAGGGATGAATTATCAGTCAACTGACGGCCGAACTCAGTTGTGAGACCATCTGCCAGGGAAGGCAGGTCGCGAGCACCATCATCGAAGCCCAAAATGTCGGTATCTGTCCCGTCATACATCAGGCCATTGCGAAGCGTCGTCGACGTATCGCGGGCAACTTTTGCGCCGACAGTAAAGAAGGCTTCATCCGGCACGGTCTTGGTGCGCAAATCGACAAGACCGCCCCCAAATTCGCCCGGAAGGTTTGGTGAATAGGTCTTCTGGACCAGAACGCTCTTCAGAGCGGATGTCGGAAACAGGTTCAGCGGCACGACCCGGCGCAATGGCGCAGGGCTTGGCAGCGGTGATCCGTTGAGAAGCGCGGTCGAGTAGCGCTCATTGAGACCACGGACGTAAATGAACTCGTCTTCAGCCGTGGCGATACCGGCAACACGCGCGAGGGCAGCGGCAGCATCGCCGTCTCCCTGCAGCGAGAAATCGCCTTCATCAATGAGAGCGGCGACTTCGGAAGTGGAGCGTTTTTCGTCCGGAATGAACAAGCCACGCACGACGACAGTTTCCTGACGGGCTTCCTCCTCCTGCTCGACAGCAGGAGCGGAGTCGGATGGCGAGGAGTCTTCTTGAGCGAATGCCGGTGACAGCCAGGCAAGGCAGGCTCCGGTCAACAGCAAGGAACGGGCAGACAGGAGGCGTTTCATTTGAGGTTTCCTGTAATGGGCTGACGGGACTCAGCCCCGCCGAAATGTCTCTGGTCTGAACGACGGAATGGGGCAGCAGAGTCTGCCGCCCCATCCAATCTGTTCAAGGCCGGCTTAGTTGGTCGATGTCAGGTTACCTTCCTGATCGATCGTCCAGCCGAGAAACCACATGTCATCAGCATCTTCTACAGCGCCGATATATGTTGTGGCTTCGAGGTTGCCGATGCCGGTCACGTCATAGACGGGAACAGCGTTCTCATTGGCGCCCGGGACAAGACCAGGACGGCCCGACCGGAAGGCAAAGCCGGACATGGTCACCGTCTGACCGGTCACAACATTGTCAGCTGTGACGAAGGTCACGTCGTCCGTGTCACCGCTCTCGATGTCTTCACCATTGTCGGAGAGGAAGAGCGAGCGGATCAGCAGGTCGTCATTTGTAACGTTGGTCTGCGTCTGTGGATCATCGACATCCAGACCGGCATCTGGCCAGCCAAGGATGATGGCGTTCACAAGCGTACCCTGCGTACCGCGACGCAGCACGGCGCCCGTGTCTGCAGCAGCGTCGCCACTGGCAATGATCGTGATGTTGGACAGATCCGGGCTGGAGACCGGCGTCTTGTCGTTCTCACCATTACGGTTGTCACCCTCGATGCCGCGCGGGTCACCCGAAAGGCCGCCCGTTGCACTTGTCGCACCGGCGTAGACGATGCCGTACTGCAGCGAACCGGTCCAACCATCTGTCCAATCGATGCTGTCGTCACCGCAACCCGTTGCGACCAGGTGTTTGGCGTTTACCGCACCACCGAACCATTCGAAGCAGTCGTCGAGGTTGTTGTAGACTTGGACATAATCAACTTCGGTGCCCGAACCGACACCCTGGAAGGCAATGCCGTTCAGTTCGTCCGTATTGGTCAGGCGTGTACCAGCATACTGAACGCGGGTGTAGAAGATCTGACCGGAGTCATCGTCGGCAGTTGCACCACCGAACAGGCCGGAGGAACCTTCGCCTGACTTTTCACAATCAACCGTGCCGCCCGTCGCAGTGGTCTCGTTACAGGCATTGATCGGAGCGCGACCGTTGATGACGATCCCACCCCAAACACCCTTGGTGTCCTGGTCGAGGGCCGCGATTGTGCCATCCACAACCGTCTTGGCGGTGAAGACGACCGGCTGAGCTTCGGTGCCGTTCGACAGGAGGCGAGACCCCCGAGCGATGACGAGGTAGTCGTCATTGCCTTCACCGACGACCGTCACACCCGCATCAATCGTAAGCGATGCGGCAGCAGAGCCTGCGAGCGGTGCAGCCGGATCGGGACCACGGTCAACCCCGACAAAGACCGGACCGACCAGTTCATAGATCAACTCGTCTCCATTGGAGAGACGCAGGTCTGACGTGATGGAGCTGGAGCCATCAATCTGGCACAGCTTCTTGCCGTCCAGTTCGCCATTTTCAGTCGTGCCGGTTGGGCACTCGGCTTCTTCTTCGTCGAACAGCGTGCCAGCGAGGGCAAAGTTAGCCCAGCTGTTTGCACTGGTTTCGGTTGGTCCGAATGCACCGATATAGGTGGTGGTATCGAAGAAGGCGTCAGCTGCCAGAACCGTGGACACAGGAACGTTCAGCTCCTGCTGGCCAGGGAAGAAATTCTCCACCAGCGAGTTGTTGCCCGTCCGGATGTTCGCAGAAGCCGCGAAGGTCGGAACACCGTCGGAGTCCGTAGCGAAATTCTCAGCTGTGTCGAGGAGCAGGGATTCGATCACCAGATCGCCATCCGAGAAGCCGGTAAAGGTCTGAGGGTTATCGACGTCGATGCCGGTTGCGTAGCCGGTCACAATGCCGTTCACGATGTTGCCCTGTGTACCACGGCGCAGCAGGATGCCCTGCTGATTGCCATCTGTGCCGACGAGCGTGAAGTTGGAAACACTCGGGCTGGAGAATGGCGTCTTGTCATTCTCGCCGTCACGGTTGTCAGCTTCGATGCCGCGCGGATCGTCAGAGCTAGGAACTGTCGAGCGGACAGCTGCGAACTGCAGCTTGCCCTGCCAACCATCGGTCCAGTCCAGCGAGTCATCGCCAGCGCCGGTGATGACAACGTGCTTCGCGTTCACAGTACCGCCAAACCATTCGATACCGTCATCGAGATTGTTGTGGACCTGAACATAGTCAACGTCCGTGCCGGACCCAACGCCCTGGAAGGCGATGCCGTTCAACTCGTCCGTATTGGTCAGGCGGGCGCCTGCATACTCGACGATTACATAGTTCAGGTTACCGGAATCATCGTCAGCGGTTGCGCCGCCGAACAGACCGGATGACCCCTCGCCGCTTTTCTCACAGTCAGCGGTGCCGCCGGTTGCAGTGGTTTCGCCGCACGCATTGATCGGTGCGAAACCGTTGATGACCAGGCCGCCCCATTGAGCATTGGTGCCAGCTTCGATCAGGTTGGAGCCGGTCTCTTCATCATTCATGGCTGCGCGCGCCGTGAAGCGGATCGGAGCAGCCTCAGTGCCCGTCGCCGCAATCGTCGAACCGCGCGTCACAACGATATAGTCATCGGTGGCTGTCGCGGTGCCGCCTGCGGACGCGCCGAAGAAGCGAACGCCCTCATTGATCGTCAGCGTGACGGGCGTTCCAGCGTTATCCTTGTTGTCTTCACCGATGAAGACGGGGCCCTGAATGGCGATCGTGGTGTTGGCTGGAATTTCAAGGTCGGCCGTGATCGTCGTGCCGCCTGTAGCGTCGGATCCGAGCACACACACGTCGACGTCGGAGAAGCCATCGGCAGCCACAGCAGCAAATGTGGCTTCAGCCGTGCCCGTAGGACAGCCGGCTGTCGGGACCAGATCGATAGTCGCTGCGGCCGGCGGCGGTGGCGGAGGCGGTGGCGGCGGTGGGCTCACCGGCGTTTCGGATGCTCCTGGTGAGGAAATCGTCGTGTCCGAACACGCAGCGAGTGTCAGCACGGCAACACTCGCCATGGTCGCGAGCTTCAAGGTCTTCCCGAGTTTCATTCTTTACCCCTTTGTGGCCCCAATGAAGGATGCCGGTCTCAGCAATAATTCGTTGGATCGGGCCAATAGTGATTCCATGGCCACCTGCATCCGAAGCGGCTTATCGCAGTGACCCGCGACGGTTTCCGCACAGTTCCGCAAAGTTTTTATGACGGCTGCACTAACCTTCATGAACCCGCAGTCCACGGCCTGTGAGCGCGCCGCCAGAAACGTCAGGCACGCGAAAAAGGCTCGATAATCAACTGTGATCGCGGCACTCCTGAGAAGGAGACCGACGCGGCCGTGTTAACGCTGCATCGCCCGGAACATTAAGGGATCAGGCGTCAGGATCGCCGGCAAGGACGACCGATACGGGAATCTGGAACAGATCGCCTTCCCGCGAGAAAAACAGCGTTTTCCCATCCGCGGAAAGGCCGGGCCCATAGTCTATACCTGCAGAATTCAGAGGCTCTCCGGGATTTCTCGGCGCGTCCCAAGTGCCATCTTCCTGTCGGCTCGAAATCCAGATGTCGACAATGCCGATCTTGGGGGCGCGATGCGAGTAGAAGAACAGCGTCCGTCCATCTGCCGTAAGCGCCAGATGATCATTCGTGCGGAAATCGTTGACCTCTTCCAGGTCACGCTGCTTGATCCAGTTGCCCTCATCATCCCGGCGGGCGTCGGCCAGATTATAGCTGCCGCTCTTGTTCGAGGTGTACACCATCAGACCGTCTGCCGAGACAACCGCCATGGTTTCATTCGCGCCCGTATTCACGTCGCCCGACAGGGGTTCAGGCTGCCCCCATTCGCCATCCACCAGTTCCACTTGCCAGATGTTCAAATCTTTCCGGCCAGGCCATTGAGGCATTTCGGCATCTGACGCGAACAGGAGCGTGCCGTCCACGGGGTTGAAGCTGGGACCGACCAGAATACTTTTTGACGGAAATTCAAGACGTGCAGGTTCGCCCCAGGCCTTGCCGTCGCGGCGCACCTCGTACAGCCAGGTCTCGTCGCCATTCTCCTTGGCAAAGACGCGAACCTGTCCGTCCGGACTTTCGGTCATGGAGTAGGCGCGGGTGAATTGTGTGGCTGGCTCAGCGTCCGGAAAAACGGGCCGTGGCGCGTCGTCGGCACCATTGGAACATCCAGCCAGAACGAAAGCAGCAGCCGAAGCTGCGAGGGAGGTCATCAGTTTCATGGGATCTCAAGTCAGTAAATCTACAGGAACGTCAAGCGCATCAGCCAATCGCTTGGCTGTTTTGAGGCCATAGGACATGCCGCGCTCTATGGCCGAAATATGGTTCGGGCGAATGCCGCACACATCACTCAGATCCTTTTGGGTCATCAGGCGGTACTGGCGGACAACCCGTACCGGGTTCTCGCCTTCCCGAATTTTCTCGGTGATTTCGTCAGGAACATTGAGGGTGGCTTCGTTTTCAACCGAATGCAGCTGCTGCGTGAGGCCTGCGATTGATTCTTCGAGCTCCAAAACCTTCTTCTCGAGATCCAATACCTTGATTTCCAAGGAGTAAACCAATTCAAAATCACTGGTCACAGCATTGCCCCTTTGCAGCTGTCGCAGCGATATGCGGATTTCTGTACGGTTTAATGTCGGCAGTGATAAAGTTCTGTGACAGCGACAGCGGGGACGGCTGTCTGCCCACTTTCGCTTAACCGAATCACGCGCCTTCTGGGATCGGCCGAAGCAGGGAGCTTGAGATGTCGATCAAATGGATTCGCCGCCGGGCACATATGCGCCGTCTGCCCTCCGGACAGATGGTGGAGGTCGCGTCCTCCTGGATGCCGATCGAGCGAAGCGACAGCGGCGGGCCT
>NZ_DFME01000002.1:24734-28060 GCF_002375605.1 Hyphomonas sp. UBA3601
GGCGGGCCGGAAAAATCCTGCCATTCCGCCTGCCCCGTCTGCGATGCGCCGATCCTCAGCCAGCGCATGCCCAATGGCGGCTGGGTCCATTATGAGCGGCACAGGAATTTCAGCCGCATCAAACACCCCTGTTTCTATCGCGGTGACGATATGGCTCCAGCGCGCGACGTGGAAACAGGTGATCTCTTCGCCTGATCACGATCGAAGCAGTTTTGTTTCAACATTCGGCGGCCAGACGCACTGACATGCCCTGTCATTATCATCGAGAGGGATGATCTGCCGCTCGGCTGATGGTACGAACCTGTATTCAAATTGCAGTCCGCCCGGCGCAGACTGCCAGAACAGGGCTTTTCGCAATGACCGACTTCGAGGCGCTGAAATCCATGGAGCAACGCCTGCTTTGGCTGTCCTCCTGGATCGTGCACAATGCCAACCATCTCCGCGAAAAAGAGGAAGGCGACGTGAAAGTCGGCGGCCACCAGGCCTCTTGCGCCTCGATGGTGTCGATCATGGCGGCCCTCTATTTCCATACACTGCGTCCGGAAGACCGGGTTGCGGTGAAGCCGCATGCCTCGCCGGTCTTCCATGCCATGCAATACATGATGGGGAACCAGACGCGCGAAAAGCTCGAGAATTTTCGCGGCTATGGCGGCGCGCAATCCTATCCGAGCCGCACTAAGGATGTGGACGATGTCGACTTCTCCACAGGCTCTGTTGGCCTTGGCGTCGCGATCACGGCCTTCGCTTCGCTGATGCAGGATTATCTCGAAGCCAAACCGTGGGCGAGTGATCGTCAGCTTGGCCGCATGATCGCCCTCGTGGGGGATGCCGAGCTGGACGAAGGCAATGTCTATGAATGCCTTCAGGAAGGCTGGAAGCATGATTTGCGCAATACCTGGTGGATCATAGACTATAACCGACAGAGCCTTGACGGTGTCGTGCACGAGGGACTGTGGGAGAAAATCGATGCCATCTTCAAGGCCTTTGGATGGCGCACAGTCGTTCTGCGCCATGGCGTCTTGCAACGCGCGGCATTCGAGGAACCGGGCGGCAAGGCCCTGAAGGAATGGATCCAGACCTGTCCGAATGCTGACTATTCGGCTCTCACCTATCAAGGCGGTGCAGCATGGCGCAAACGCCTGATGGATGACATCGGCGATCAGGGCGACGTCACGACCTTGCTCGAAAAACGCAGCGATGACGAGCTTTCCGCCCTGATGAACAATCTCGGCGGTCAGTGCGTCCAGACGCTGACCGAAGCGTTTGACGGGGTCACAGACGACCAGCCCACCGTCTTCCTCGCCTATACGATCAAGGGCTGGGGCACGCCGCTGGCGGGGCACAAGGACAATCATGCCGGCCTGATGAACCCGTCCCAAATGGCGGATTTCCAGAAGCGCATGGGCGTGCCGCAGGGCGAGGAATGGAACGTGCTCGCCGGGATCGACAATCCTGATGGCCTGACGGCGCTGATGAATGACGCCGCCTTCTTCGCGAAAGGCCGCAGGCGGTTCGACGCCCCTATCGTGAAAAGCTCCGGCCCGGTCTTCCTTGACGATCGCAACCAATCCACACAGGCCGGCTTCGGAAAGATACTCGATGCCATCGCCAAGACCGACAGCGAACTGGCTGACCGTATCCTGACCACGTCCCCGGATGTGACCGCGTCAACCAATCTCGGGCCATGGGTCAATCGGCGCAGCCTGTTCGCACGCGAAGCCAAGGGCGACACGTTCCGGGAACAGCGCATTCCCTCAACGCAAAAATGGCAATTCTCTCCCGAGGGCCAGCATATCGAGCTTGGCATCGCCGAGATGAACCTCTTCCTGATGCTCGGCGCGGCCGGCTTGTCACACAGCCTGTTTGGCGAGCGCATCATTCCCATTGGCACGGTCTATGATCCGTTTGTGGCGCGCGGCCTCGATGCGATGAATTATGCCTGTTATCAGGACTCCCGGTTCATCATTGTTGGCACGCCCTCTGGAGTGACGCTGGCCCCGGAAGGCGGCGCCCACCAATCTATCGGTGCGCAACTGATCGGCATGAGTCAGGACGGGCTTGTTTCTTTTGAACCAGCCTTCCTCGATGAACTCTCGATCATCATGGATTGGTCCTTCGACTATCTCCAACGCAGCGGTGAGGGTGACCCGGATGAGCGCACTTGGCTACGTGATGAAACCGGTGGCTCAGTTTATCTGCGCCTGACCACACGCTCCATTGACCAGCTCGGCCTAAAAGCGCGCGATGATGCGGATTTCAGGCGCGGCGTGGTCGATGGCGGTTACTGGCTTCGGGAACCGGGCCCGAATTGTGAGGTCGTGATCGCCTATCAGGGCTGCGTCGCGCCCGAAGTCATCGAAGCAGCCGGACGCATCGGCAATGACCGGCGCGATATCGGCGTGCTGGCCATTACCTCTGCCGATCGCCTGAACTCCGGATGGACCGCTGCGCGCCGCGCCAGAGCGCGCGGGCAGGATAACGCCGTCAGCCAGATCGAACGCTTGATGGGCTCAGTCTCGCGCGACGCGACGCTGATTACCGTTACGGACGGCCACCCGGCAACACTTGCCTGGATCGGTTCAGTCATGGGCCACCGGACCGCGCCGCTTGGCGTCGAACATTTCGGCCAGACCGGCACGATCAATGATCTCTACAGGCACTTCATGATCGACGCCGACGCCATCGTCGCCGCCGCCAATCACCTGTCGGCTGGCCGCAAGATTCGTCTCGCCAAACATGTCTAGCTTTGTCCCTGCGTGAGGACTTGTGAGCAACGCCCTTCCCATGCTGTGGTCGACTTCGTGCCAACATATGGAGACGACATGTCGATCTGGAAAAATGGTCTACCCGATCTTGAAACCCTGAGTTCAAACCAGTCAGGGACGATGGTTGACCATCTGGGTATCACCGTCACGGGCATAACCGACAATTCGCTGACGGCCCGCATGCCCGTCGACGCACGCACGCTCCAACCACACGGTCGGCTGCATGGGGGAGCATCTGTGGCTCTGGCCGAAACCGTTGGATCCATCGCAGCTAACCTGACTCTGGATTCCAACGAGCAGATCGGTGTCGGCCTCGAGATCAATGCCAATCATGTGAGGCCTGTGAAAGAAGGGTATGTGTACGGAACCGCCACGCCGGAAGCGCTCGGCCGGACAACGCAGATATGGTCCATCCGCATCACTGATGAGACTGACCGCCTGGTTTGTATCTCCCGTTTCACGGTCGCGGTGATCCCAGCGAGACAGGCTTGAAACTCCGGGCCCAATAGAAAAAGCCCCCGATATCCGTGAGGACATCGAGGGCCAGTTTGGGTGCGGGAG
>NZ_DFME01000079.1:0-1372 GCF_002375605.1 Hyphomonas sp. UBA3601
GACCGGATCAGGGTTTTTGCGTTGGTGTAACCAATCGCGCCGCGTAGTTCGCCGAACCTCCTGATGCCGAATGTGACAACGAGTATGCTCGCCTCGGGGTCTGTTCTGTGCAGGTCCGTCAGGGCGGCCAGCATGGAGCGACGATTGGGCATGCCTGTCTCGGAATCATGTTCGGCCATATAGGTCAGATAGTTTGATTCCTGCTCGAGAAGTGCGCGCTTGTGCCTGGAGAAGGCATTCCAGATGCCCGCAGCGGAACTCCATCCCAATGCGAAGATCAAACTGGATGTGTTGATGCTGATTGGAAAGAAATTCTGTATGATGAACGGAATGACAAGAACGGAAGACATCACAAGAACATGGATGCCGAACAGCTGTCGCAGCGGCGTATGTCTTGCCACCACACTGGTTATCATGAGCAGCGCCATTCCGAGGATGAGCATTGGAAGTTTGGACGGGCTGGTCAGGGCTCGGTTTTGAACAAGGCTCTCATAGCCCAGCGCATGCACATAGACGCCCGGCATGGCAGGGGAATGCGGAGTAGAAAGCAGGTCTCCCAGTTCGAGTGCCGTGGCACCGATGACGACGCTGCGGCCAGCGATCAATTTGGGATCAAACCGATTGTGTAGGACATCGTCAAAGCTGATCGTATCTATCTGGTCTGCATCAATACCATAGTCGATCATGAATGCGCGTGTATCGCTGGGCTCCGCTCCGGCAAGAAGGCCTCCCAATGTGGGAATGTACTTTCCTTCATGGACAAAACCGCGACGATACTTGCGCAGGCGCCCGTCGCGGGAAAGCTCCACATTCACACTTGCGATGACGGCGTTCTCTGCCAGTTCACCAAACGGAGTATTTGACTGCCTGTAATCCCGCTGGAGGAAAGCCGGCAGGGCGATCCAGCCCGCATTGTCCTGGACAGCCTGAACCAGTGCCGCATCGCCCTCCGGTGACGACCGGGCGCTGAAATCCACGTCGAGGGCGATCATGCCAGCACCGGCGGCGTTCAGATTGTCCAGTGCCTGTGCGAAACGCTCGCGCGGCCATGGCCATTCGCCAGCCTTGCTGATGCTTTCAGCGTCGATCGTGACGATCGTGACCGTGCCGCTTGGCGCGAGCGACAGCGCATTCATCCGTGCAGACGCGAGATTGTTGTCGAGGGATACTGATGCGCCGGAAAAAGAGAATACCACCAGGCTCAGGCAGCCAATCAGGCACCCGCGCATTCGCCAAAAAAGATCATAGACAGCGGAGAGTTTCGGACTTTTGGACACAGTGATTAGTCGTCGTCCCGATCGTCGTCACCATCATCGCCATCGTCACCGTCGAAATCGTCCGACCCATCTCCGTTTCCGTTACCATTGCCGTT
>NZ_DFME01000079.1:1598-7079 GCF_002375605.1 Hyphomonas sp. UBA3601
TTCTCGGCACCGTTTCCATTGCCATTCCCGTTCCCTTTATCAGCGCCATTTCCATTCAGGCTGGCATTCCGAGCATTGGTTGCGGCGGCGAAGGCTGCGGCTGCCGCGTTGGCATTCGGTCCGCCAGCGTGCTCGTCTGAACTCCCCTCAGAAGCGGTGTTCGCCACAGAGTTTCCGAGCCCCTGATTGCCATTCGACCGGTCTTGCGCGGCTTCGACGCCAGCTTCGACAGGCTCAAGCAGGTTTTCCGAGGCTTCTGCGTAATCGATTGGAGGTACATTCAAGCCTTCAACACCGTTGGATGCGTCCTTCGGACCACGCACGGTGATTTCGTCAGGCGCACTGCGAACGATGGACGCCGTTTCGCCGGGGTGTACGTCTACAGAGTTACCTGCGCCTTGCGAGCGCACTTCTACCAAGCCATTTGACACGTGTACCCTACCGGCTTCCGGGCTGGCTGAGACCGTGAAGACCGTACCCTTCACCACAGCTGCGATGAGCGCAGTGTCAACGCGAAAGTGTTTCGACTTGCGGCGATCGACTTCATATGCAGCTGAACCAGCATCCTGACGGATACGGGTCATTGCGTCGGAGTTTTCCGACAGGACCAGCCGGCTCTCGGAGGCGATATTGATGCGCTGGTCATTTCGTACGAGTGTGGCCGTGCCTGTCTTGCCGGTCGTGACCAATGTTCCGGTGGGAAGCTCCATGCCCGACCGCGCCTTGGCGATAGCCGTTCCAGGCACCATGACGCGAACGACACCATGACTTTCCGCGAGTTGCCAGGAGTCTGAATCCGCACACGCGAACTGAAAACTTGCCGCTAGGCACGCGCTGAGAATACTGGCAACCAGAAATCGAAACATCTTATATAAACCCCATATATATCAGGGTATTATTAGACATCACGGCTCTAAATACCGAGTTAATATGAAACGCAGGTATTTAAGATGGCATTCACAAATTCCGAATAGGAACGAGTCTCATACTCTAATAAATGGAACACGGTCTTGCGAGCTGCGCGCACGAAAAATCTTCGCTTTCGCCTGCTCGCAGTTGCGTCGATGATAACGGTATCATCTGTATTGGCCATTCCAGCACACGCGTTGTCGAGCTTGCTGCGGGGGCGTCTCGAAAGTCCGGAAAACGTTGCGCCATCATGTCAACTTGGCGACGAAGGATGCTTCACTCTTCTGGGTGTATCGGTCGTCGGTGCAGTAACGATTTCGCCTGAGCAACTGTCATTTTCTTACGACAAGCAGTTGGCCAAGCCGACTCAAATGTCAGATCTGGTGATCATCGCGGATCGTATTACCCAGGCCTACCGGGACGAAGGCTACTTCCTGTCGCAAGCGGTGGTTGACCGGCAGGCGCTCGAGGCGGGCATCGCCACGATCACGGTCATTGAAGGTCACATCTCACAGGTTGAGTTCGATGGCACACGTACTGACCTGGCGTCGCCCATCATGAAGGGCTTCACCGACGCACCGATTGCGCATCTCCCAGACCTTGACCGTCGACTGGCCCGGATCAAGGCGATCCGAGGCATGTCTGTCACCTCGCGTATCCGGCCCGACCCGGAGGATCCTTCCCGCCACGAATTGGTGCTGACGACAGATTTCGATCCGGTGGAAGGTTATGCAGGGCTGAGCAATCGGGGGTCTGAACGCGTTGGCCCATTGCAGGCATATGGAGGAGTGGCGTTCAACTCCGTCCTCGCAGATCGCGACCAATTCCGGCTGAACGTGTTCACAACGCCCGTTGACCCGGGCGAGTATGCCAGGGTGAGCGCCAATTATCGCTACTCGTTCCAGCCGGGCGACAGCCTGATTTTTGGGGCCGCAACGGCTTTGTCGCAGGACGGGCACAATCCGAACAGTCCCGAAATTGGCGGAGAGTCCCTGTCACTCTGGATGAAGTATGAGCGTCCCCTCATTCAGCGGCGGACGCACCGTTTGTATGCGAGCGTGCAATTCGACGCGGCACATTTGGAGAATGACTGGACGTCAGGGGGCGGGTATCGAGACGAATTGCGAGTTGCACGTGTGGCGCTTCGCGGTCTCCAGACGGATGATGGATCAAAAACCTACTTTTTCGTCGAACTCTCATCCGGGTTGGACATTCTCGGCGCGTCTGGCGAGTCCGTTGAGTTCCGATCCCGCTACGATGCAGACGCGAGTTTTACCAAGCTCTACGCAAAGACATCCTACTATCACGACATTGGGAAGTATTTTGGCATCTACGCTTTGCTGTCGGGGCAGGTTTCCGATGGGCCATTGTTGTCCGCAGAGGAATTCTCTGTGGGCGGATCGGTAATGGGACGCGGGTACGGCTATGGTGAAATATCCGGTGATGAGGGCATCGCTGGCCTGTTGGAATTGCGCGCAGGCTTTTCGCCTGAGAGCGATCTGATCTCGTTTGCGCAAGGCTATGTTTCATACGACGCCGCGATGGTCTGGAATGACACGCCGACCGGGGTCCGACAGAAGGACATGGAGTCCGCTGCGCTGGGATTGCGGATCAACATTCTTGACCGACTATCGGCAGGAATCGAACTTGCCAAGCCTCTCACCCGTACGCCGTATGATGAAGACAACCGCGACTGGCAGCAGTTCTTCCAGATGTCGGTGACCTATTAGGCCAGCTGCCGGTCAACCCAGCACATAGTCGGCCTCAGCCACATAGCGGCTGGGTCCATCGCCCAAATGGCTCGAGTACAGATGGAAGCCCTCGGCCCAGAACACAGTGCTGCGATAGGCATGATGGCGTTCGACCCATGCCGCGGCTTCGTCGAGCAGAGTGCCGTGCAGGTAGGCGAGGGTAACGTGCGGCGTGAACGGGCGCCGGTCCGGCGCAAGGCCCAGGCGACGGGCGGCGCGTTCGCATTGCGCGGACAGCGCACGCAAGGCATCGCTCTCGCGCACTCGTGCCCAGACGGCGGAAGGTTCCCGCCGGCCGAACCATCCCATGCCTTCCAATGACACCTCGAACGGCGCACAGGATATCTCGACAAGCAATTCGTCGAGGTCGCGAGCGTCGGCGTGTGAGACGTCTCCAAAGAAACGTAATGTAATATGAAAATTCCGGGGCGGTCGCCAACGGGCACCGGACAGGCCGGTTTGCGTCTGGATCAGGCCCGGATGAATTTCTTCCGGAACAGGGAGGGCGGCAAACAAGCGATACATGGACCGGTTGAACAGGTTTCCGAAGCAAAAGAAAACCCGGTACAGCGACCGGGTTTTCAGAAACTTTTGCTTTTCGCCCAGTTCAGCTGGCGAGTGCGTCCAGCTTACCGAAGTGTTCTGCCAGCAAATAGTAGAACGTCACGCGTGACTTTGAGCCACCTTCGGCGCTCATCTGGTCGCAAACTGCCTTGATGGCTGCGTCCAGCTCGCCTTGAGTGTGCGGCAGACCCAGCTTGCCGCGGCACCACTTCTCGCGAATGCGATCAAGTTCAACAGAATCGCTGCAGGCGACAATGGAACTGTCCCGATTGCGCAAGGCAATCCCCAGTCGTCCCACGATCTTTTCTGCTGCGGCCTGATTGTAGCCTTTCGCATATTTCTTGATGTTTTCGGCATATTCAGATGCGTCTGCCATTTTTGTCCCCTTCATTCTTGGCGTCCCCACTGTTGGAATTACGCCAGAACACGAAAATTAACCTTGGGTAATTTCAAGTCAATCCATAAGACCTGTCTGATTGCAGCAGGAAAGGGCCTGATCCTTCTCCCAAATGAGCTTTCAGGACAACACATCGCGCCGGAGGTCAGGATTCATGGCAGGTTCTGCTAATTCGACATAGGCTCAGATGCCTGATCGCCTGCGGGCATTGCGAACGGAGGCGGTCGCATTTACCGCTGGTTTAACTTGCTAAACTTAACTGTCAGCACCATATTCGAGATCAGTTTGGCGGGTGATAAATCCCCGCCTTTCAACCAGAAAGGGTATTGCACCTATGAATGACTTCAATCGTGCCTATTCGCCGGGGCCATCGGGCCAGACGATGGACATGTCGGTCAATGAAGGTCTGCGCAGCTTCATGCTGGGCGTCTACAACAAGATGGCGCTTGGCCTGCTGCTGACCGCAGCATTGGCTTATGCCTTTGGCGCGCTGGTGCCGGAAAGCGTCACACTGACCCTCCTGACCCCACCAATCGGTCTTGTCATCATGTTTGCTCCATTGGCGATCCTGCTTCTGTCAGGCTTCGTCATGAAGAACCCGTCGCCCACAGCGGCGAACCTTGTTTATTGGTCGGTCGTCTCCCTGATCGGTGTCGGCATGGGCGCCATCGTGTATGTCTATGCCCGCCAGCCGGACGGCATGCTGATCGTGTCGAAGGCCTTCCTGACAACGGCCATCGCGTTCGGTGGCCTGTCGCTCTACGGGTATACCACAAAGCGCGACATGTCCGGTTGGGGCGTTTTCCTGATCATGGGCGTCGTTGGCATCATCGTCGCGTCAATCCTGAACATGCTGATCTTCCAGTCGAGCATGATGCACATGGTGATCTCGGTAGTCGGCCTTCTGGTGTTTGCTGGCCTGACCGCATATGACACCCAGCGCCTGAAGAACATGTATTTCCAGATTGCCGGCAATGCCCGGGCCATGGCGGTTGCCACAACCTTTGGTGCGCTCAGTCTTTACCTGGACTTCGTGAACATGTTCCAGTTCCTGCTGGCCATCATGTCGGGTCGCGACTAGCGTCGCTGGTTTGACAAGAGTAGACAAAGCCCCGCTCGCAAGGCGGGGCTTTTTTATGTGCGGTAGGCGGGGGATGTCATCATGGCCATAGGTCCGACAATCGAGACCGAACGATTGCTCCTGCGTCCGCCTCGCGCAGAAGACATCCCCGCGTGGAACGCCTTTCATGCCGATGAAGACGTGATGCGCCATCTCGGCGGCGTTCAGGGGCCGGAGCTGACTTGGCGATCAATATGCACAATGACCGGTGCGTGGACGATTGAGGGCTTCTCCATGTTTTCTGTGATCGAGAAATCTACTGGAGAATGGGTGGGCCGGCTCGGCCCTTGGAGACCAAACGGCTGGCCGGGTACGGAGATCGGCTGGGGACTCGTGCGGTCGTCCTGGGGCAGGGGATACGCGACCGAAGGCGCGACGGCGGCAATGGACTATGCGGTGGATATTCTGGGCTGGAGTGAGGTGATCCATACGATCCTGCCAGAGAACGCAGCTTCTGTTCGCGTAGCCGAGCGTCTGGGTAGCCGCTTCATGAGAAAACAGGAAACGCCGCCGCCGTTTGAGGGCATGATGTGGGATGTCTACGGCCAGACGGCCGATGAATGGCGGGCCCGCCGCAACTGATAACGACCGATCAAGCCTGTGTGAGGTGTGCCGTTTACGCCTCGCCACTGATCCGGCATGCGGGTAAGGCTGGTGCACAGACTTCAGAGGAGACGCCCCATGATCCGTACGCTTACTCTTGCCTCCGTGCTTGCCATGCTGCCAGCGGCGGCGAACGC
>NZ_DFME01000079.1:7232-9694 GCF_002375605.1 Hyphomonas sp. UBA3601
GATACGGCTGCCATGATGCAAGCACCTGAGATTGGTCTGGCGCTCGGTCAATCTGCGCCTTCGGTCAATCTGGTGAGACACACTGGAGAGGCTGCGAGCCTGTCTGAACTCATGGGAGAGAAGGGGATTGCGGTCGCCTTCGTGCGTTCAGCGGACTGGTGCCCTTACTGCCAAAAACAGCTTAAGCAGATTGATGATATCTCGGCCAACCTCAACGACTTGGGCTGGCCCCTTGTCGCAATTTCGTATGACGATCCCGAGATTCTGTCGAAGTTTGCCCGCAAGAACAGTCTTGGATTTGAACTCCTGTCCGATCCCGGTTCGGAAGCTATTTCGGCGTTTAATTTGCTGAATGAAGAGATGAAGCCTGGCTCGCGCTATTTCGGCATTCCCCACCCGGCGATCATGTTTATCGGCACAGATGAGACGGTCCGGGCAGTATTGCGCGAGGAAGGTTACAAGGACCGCCCATCGCTCGACCTTATCCTGCAGATTGCTGAACAACTTTAGGCAACGGGGCTATTCACTCTGCTCGAAGGACATGTAGTCTTGCGCTGCATAGATCATTGAGAGGCACAGCGGATGAGACAGATCAGGCATATTGCAGGATTATTGGCTGGCATGGCCATATTGGTCGGTGCGCCGTCCTTCGCGCAGGATGCCGATCTGTCGCCGGAAATCGCGGCAACGACGGATCAACTGATCGCGGATGCTCTGCTGGATGAGGTTGGCCTGCAATTTGTCGAAGACCTGACGACAGAAGTCGGGGCCCGCCTTGGCGGCTCGCCGGATGAGGCGCGGGCGCGTGTTTGGGCGATGAACGCGCTCAAGGAGCTGAATTTTGACCGCACGCGCGTTGAGGATTTCACGATCCCGTATTGGGCGCGGACCCGTGAATCGGCCCGCGTGATTGGCGCGAATGCGCAAGATCTCGTGATCACGGCGCTCGGCGGCAGTCGTGCGACGCCTGAAGGTGGACTGGAGGCTGATATCGTCCGGTTTGAAACCCTTTCCGATCTGAAGGCGGCTGATGCTGACAGCCTTGCGGGAAAAATCGCGTTTATTGATGAGCGCATGTACAAGACCCAAGATGGCTCGGGCTACGGGCTTGCCGTGCGCAAGCGGGGCGGGTGTGCCAATGCAGCCGCAGAGAAGGGGGCAGTTGCCTGCCTGATCCGTTCTGTCGGTACACAGCCACACCGCATGCCGCACACAGGTGGCATGTTCCGGGAAGGGGCGCTCGGCGCGCTCCCCGCAGCGGCCTTGTCTGGCCCTGACGCTGATCAGCTGACACGATTGTTGGACAGGGGCCCGGTCCGCGTGAATCTCGATATTGGCGTTGAGTATGCCGATGCTGCGCCGTCCGGAAATGTGATCGCTGAAGTCGAAGGATCTGATCTGGAAGACGAAATCATCCTGATCGGATGCCATCTCGACAGTTGGGATCTTGGTACCGGCGCACTGGATGATGGCGCGGGCTGCGGAATCGTCGTCGGGGCCGCCAAGCTGATTGCGGACTTGCCGGGAAAACCTCGCAGAACGATCCGTGTCGTTCTCTACGGCTCTGAGGAAGTCGGCCTGTTTGGAGCGAATGCTTACGCTCGGCAACATGGGGATGATCTCGACAAGCATATGCTTGCGGCTGAGAGCGATTTTGGCGCCGGCCGCATCTGGCGTTTCCAGACCAATTTTGGTGAGGCTGCAATATCCTATGCGGATGTCATGAAGCAGGTATTGACCCCACTGGGTGTGTCAGAAGGCGACAATGCAGCCGGCGGTGGGCCTGATATCGGCGTCCTCCGCAGGGCAGGGGTGCCTGTCGTAACGCCCGCGCAGGATGGCCGGGACTATTTTGACTACCATCACACCCCAGACGATACATTCGACAAGATTGATCCGGAGGCATTCCGTCAGAATGTTGCGGTGTACGCGGCGTTCACATACATTGCGGCCCAGACAGGATGGGATTTCCGGAAGTCGGAGCCGACATCGATGGGTTCGGACTGACGTCCTCGTATGTCGGCGTCTGAAAAAGTGGGGCCAGCCCTCGCGGCCGCGCTCGAGGGGCTGAAACTGGCCCACCGGGAACTGGATCATGTGGATCAGGATCCCGAACGTTGGCGCTGGGTTGCAGTTGGTCTCGTCACGGCGATTAATTGCGCGATCATTGCTGCCCTCTCCGGATATGAGACCGCTTTGGAGGAAGATACAGCTGATCTGAAAATGCCTGGAAGAGTTGCACCTCTGAAATTGTTGCTGCGACGCGCGCGATCAGATCGATATCTCCTGCCTCCGGAGCAGCTTCCCGCAACGTCGGGGCAGTCCGACGCCGTCCTTCGGCTCGCTGGATACCGGAACGAGGTCGTGCACGGCGTTCTTGCCGGACGGCCGAGCACAATTATTCGAGACGGGCAGATCGTCGTGGAGATGGTCACGCATCTGGTTTGCCTTGCTCCGGCCTT
>NZ_DFME01000079.1:9887-15854 GCF_002375605.1 Hyphomonas sp. UBA3601
GTATCGATTGCGGCGTTTGTCTTGACGGCGGCAGCGCCGGATACGTTTTCGCGGGAAGAGTTGCAGGCACTCGAAGCTGAGCGGCAGGCCGCCGAGCAAAAGCTTGAAGCGCTGCAGGCCGCCGGTGAAAATACGCTGAGCGACATAAAGAATATCGACAGCCAGTTGATTTCGGCGGCTATGGAGTCCCAGCGCCGTGAAGAACAGGCTTCGAACGCCGAGAAATCCCTGATCGATCTTGGTGCGCGTCGAGTATCGGCGCAGATGAGCCTGCTCGAGAACCGCCAGGCTCTGGAAGACCTGCTTGCAGCGCTTGCCGCATCCAATCGCCGGAAGCCGCCTGCCTTGATCGTGTCCCCGAGCAAAGCGAACACGGCTGTGCGCCGGGCCATCCTGATGAGCGAGACAACTCCGCGCCTTGCGACGGAATCGGAAGAATTGTCGCGGGAAATCGATACGCTGAACGAGCTTGAGCGCCGTATCCGCGGCGAAAAAGCCAAACTCGACGCTGCCGAAGCGACACTAGCTTTGAAACAGGTCGAGATTGAGCGGCTCGCCGCTGCCAAGCGTGGGAATTTCGAGGATTTGTCCGGCGATATCGCGTTGTTGAAGGCACACGCGGCAGAGATTGGTGCCAGGGAAGAAGATTTGAGATCATTGCTGGCATCGCTCGAGGCTCAGGCGCCGTCTGCGCCCGGCGCCAAACCGGACCTCAGACCGCGCCTTGTGTCCAATTCGCCTTCGTCGAAACCGTCAGCCACGTCCGCTGTTGCGCGTACACCAGCTTCGCGACCACTGGGGCGTGCTGTCATCGGGGCGCTGAAGCCCCCCGTTGCAGGTTCGCTTGCGCGGGCCTTTGGCGAAAAGTTGCCCACTGGTGGCAAGTCGGAATGGGTCGCCTTTGCCACGCGGGCCAATGCCCAAGTGGTCGCACCGGTTGGCGGTACGGTTGAGTATGCGCGGCCATTTCGAACGTATGGATCAATGTTAATTTTGCGGACGAGTGACGGTTACCATGTTATTCTTACAGGCATGAGCCGGATCTATGTCACTGAAGGCCAAGGCGTTTCTGTGGGCGAGCCTGTTGGACGCATGCCTGATCGAGCCGAGCCGGTTCCCGAGCTGAATATGGAATTAAGGCTTGGCGACAAGGTTATGAATCCGGCAGACTGGCTGCCAGGCCGGAGCTAAGGTCAAAAGGATTATGGAGGACTGGAATATGCGTTCACTACTGACAGGGGCTGCCCTTGGTGTCGTTCTGGGTGGCGCGGCTGTCGGATTTTCCGCCTTCGCCTCTCCTGAGGACCGGGCTGAAGATCCGCGCATGGTCACCTACCAGCAGTTGGACCTGTTCGCAGAAATCCTCGCCCGCGCCCGCCAGGATTATGTAACGGAAGTCGACGAAAAGGCCGCCATGAAAGCCGCCATCAACGGCATGCTTACCTCACTCGACCCGCATTCGAGCTATCTCGATCCGGATGATTTTCGTTCGATGCAGGTTCAGACCAGCGGAGAATATGGTGGTCTCGGGATTGAAGTCACAATGGAAGATGGTTTCGTCAAAGTCATCTCTCCGATGGATGATACACCTGCGAGCCGTGCAGGTATCCAGCCGGGTGACCTGATCACATCCATCAATGGGAAGCCGATCATCGGCCAGACACTGAACGAAGCCGTCAAGGAAATGCGCGGCGAAAAGGGCACCGATATCGATGTCACGATCCTGCGCGAAGGCGAGGATCCCTTTGACGTCACTTTGACCCGGGAAGTAATTCAGCAGAAATCCGTTACCTGGAAAATGCAGGAAAGCGATATTGGATATATCCGTATTTCAACCTTCAACGAGCGCACGACTCTGCTGCTTGAAGAGGCAGTCGAAGGCATCGCTAAAGAAACCGGCTCGCGTCCACGCGGCTTGATTGTGGACTTGCGCAACAATGGCGGCGGTCTGCTGGATCAGGCTGTTTCGGTCTCCGACATGTTTCTCTCTGGCGGTGAGGTTGTGTCGACGCAGGGCCGACGCATTTCCGACATGGAGCGCTATAACGCCCGTTCCGGGGAAGTCTTTAAGGGCGTCCCGATGATCGTGCTGATCAATGGCGGCTCAGCCTCGGCTTCCGAGATTGTCGCTGGCGCTTTGCAGGATCGGCATCGGGCCACCGTTTTGGGTACGACCAGCTTTGGCAAGGGGTCGGTGCAAACCGTCATTCCACTTGGCGCAGATCGCGGCGCAGTCCGCCTGACGACGGCGCGCTATTACACGCCAGCGGGTCGCTCCATTCAGGCGCTCGGCATCGACCCGGACATCGAGATCACCCAGGCACGCCTGTCTGAAGAAGAGCTTGCCCAGATCAATCGCTGGTCCGAGGCCGACCTGCCGCACGCATTGGCCAATGAAGACGGTGAAGCGCGCAAAGATGTTTCCTTGCCTGATGAGCAGCCGCCTGAAGATTGGGATGGTGAGGATTTTCAGCTCAAGAGAGCGATTGAAATGCTCAAGGAAGGCACTGTCACGGCCAGTGCAATGAGGCGCGCAGGTTAACCGGATGTTTGCAACCTGTTAACCAGTTGGATGCAATTCTGATTGTTCAGAATTCTTTTAAACTGGTTTGACGAGGTCCATCGATGGCTAGCCGCAGGGATGCCGACCCATCTCCTTTGCGCACGGGTCTGACCCATGCTGCTATGAGCCTGCTTGTATTTGGTGGAGTGGGTGCCAGTCTTGGTGCCGCGATCCATTATTCCGGCAATCCCGCAGATTCCGGACCGAGCGAAGTGCTGGCCTTGTTTGAGACCAGCCAAGGGTCTACCGCCGCACTCAAATCCCGGCTGAAGGCGGAGACGCCCCAGGATTTGGGCGCGCGTGTTGTTTTGGCACAAGATGATGCGGTTTCTGATCAGCCAAGCCTGGGCGTGGAATATGCTGAGGCTTCATCCCCCCGTCCGTCGGAAGTCCCGACCGGGCAGGGGGATGAAGAGTCCTCAGGTGAGGGCATTCGGATCAATGGAAAGCTGGTGCGTCCCGGCGAGTCCTATGGCGAGGTCACGCGTGTAGCGTCGCTCGATACAGCGCCTGTTCCGGGCCTGACGGAGCGGATCAACGGACTGTCTCTGCCGCGCATTTCTGCTGACGGCCAGGCACCGTCCGATGTGTATGCTCGCCCCTTTGCCAATCCCGGCAACCAGCCGATCGTGGCGGTCGTCATTGGCGGACTTGGCATCAATGCGACCCATACCAAGGCAGCAATCGAAGAGTTGCCGCCTGAAGTGACCCTGTCCTTCGCGCCAGACGCGGGCAATCTACAGTACTGGGTCAACAAGGCGCGCGAAAAAGGACACGAAGTCCTGATCGAAGTGCCAATGGAATCCTTCGAGTATGGTCGCATGAAGATGCATCCGCAAACCCTGTTGGCCGGCGACACCGGTGAACGCAATTTGCCGCGTCTCGAAAAGCTGCTCAGCCGGGCAAGCGGATATTTTGGGATCATCAATTATCAGGGTGCCAAATTCGCCGAAGATCCCGGCGCTGTCGGCCCCGTCCTTCAAGCCCTGCATGATCGCGGCATCGCCCTCGTCGAGGATGGCAGCTTCCAGACCGGCGCCTTCGACCGCGCCGCCGGACGCACACAAATGAAATTTGCACGCGCCGCAGCCACAATTGACGCAAAGCTGACCGCAGATGACATCCGGACCGAGTTGCTGGGCCTCGAAACGCTCGCGAAGGAAAACGGCGCGTCCATGGGAACTGGGTATGCCTTCCCGCTGACAATCGAGATCGCCAAGGACTGGACGAAGGACATGCAGAAACGTGGGGTCGTTCTGGCACCGGCGTCTGCCCTGATTTCGGTGTCTGCAAAAACTTCCCAACCGAAGCGCGTCCAGACTGGAAGCTTGTCTCAGGCTCCGGTAAACCCGGAAGGGTGACGATACACGCGCCCGATCCCGACCTCTACAGACCCAATGTCGGTCTCGCCCTGTTTTCAAAAGCAGGTTATGTTTTTATTGGGCGGCGCATCAATGGCCGGGGAGCGTTCCAATGGCAGATGCCGCAAGGTGGGATCGACAAGGGCGAGACGCCCTTGGTCGGCGCACTCCGCGAACTCGAAGAAGAAGTCGGCGTACCGGAAAAACTGGTGGATGTTCTCGAGGAGACGTCGGACTGGTTGTTCTACGATTTCCCACCTGATTTGAAGAAGCGTTTGCCCGGGCCTTATATTGGTCAGCGGCAGAAATGGTTCGCTTTCCGGTTCAAGGGGGCCGATAGCGATGTTCGCCTCGACCGGCATACGCCGGAATTCGATGCTTGGCGTTGGGCGCGGCTCGAGGAAGTTCCTTCGCTGGTCGTACCGTTCAAGCGCATGGTGTATTCTGAAGTTTCCCAGCGGTTCACCAGTTGGGCCGAACCGGTCCCCGGCCACAAGGAAGTTCAGGGTTGAAACCCTCCAAGCAATAGAGGCGTAAACCGATGACAAAATCCTTGCTGATGATCCATGGGATCGGGTGTGGCGGTGAGGTCTGGGATCGGATGCGCGTGGGGTTCGAGGCGGCAGGCTGGAACTGCGACGCTCCAACACTGTTTCCGGACCAGCGGGTGCCTGACTCTCCTCCAGCTTCGCTGTCTGATCTCGGCCTGGATGACTATGTGAAATCCATGGCGGATACGGTTCGCCGGATTGAGAGTGAAACTGGCAGCCCGCCTGCCGTGATTGGCCATTCGATGGGGGGCTTGATTGCCCAATGCCTGGTCGAGCAGGGGCTCGTGAGTCAGGCGGTCTTCCTGACGCCGGCTCAGCCCAAGGATTGCAGCGCGGTGACCCTGTCGGTCGCCTATACATTTCTCAACATCCTTATCAGCCGGAATCGTTCGAAAGCTTACAAAGTTTGGGAGTCAGGATTTCGTTATGGCGTGCTCAACAAGGTGCCGTCGCGTCGTCATGCAGAGATCTACGCTGATGCGCTGTACGACTCCGGGAAGGTTTACGGCGACATCGCAGATGGAATCGAGATCGACGAGACCTTGTTTACAATTCCAACACTGACGATCGCTGCTGGTGCAGACCGTGCGACGCCTGCCAAGGCCGTCCGCAAGGTGGGGCAAAAATACGCAAAAAGCCCAGTAGCGGGTGACTTTCTGGAATATCCGAACAATGCCCATTGGATCGTGGATGAGCCGGGTACTGACAAGGTGGTTTCGGACATTGTTACCTGGCTTGCAAAGACGAGACCTGCTGCTTGAGGCGGTCATGAAAAGAGGCACCCGCCGATTGGCGAATGCCTCTAAACCCGTTTAGTCCTTCCAGCCGATCAGTCGGCGGCTGTGATTGTTGCCGTGCCGGATTGGCCCGCAGTGTTTGTAAAGCCAGTCGAGAAGCCGACATCTTCGCCCAGTTCGTCGAAGGTTGCACAAATATCACCTTCGGGTGTCTGGCCACAGATTGTCTTGGATTCTTCATCCATCGTGTACGGAATGGGATCGCCTCCATCCATGGAGGCCGTGCCGTTTTCATAGAATACAACAAGCGCGGTCGTGCCATCGCTGCTTGCGAATTCGACCGTGGTGGATTGTGCCATTGCAGGCAGAGCGAACAGCGTAATTGCCGCACTCGCCGCTAAAAAGAGTTTCATGGAAGTCTCCTCCGTCTTTCAGGTTTGTTCTTTTGCACTCTACCTCGGTTTCGAGGCTATCAATGCTGGGGACGGAGTCCATAAAAAACCCCGGCATTGAGGGCCGGGGTTGATCAATTCTGAGAGAAAGTCGGCTCAGCCCTTGCCGGCCATGCGCAGGAAGCGGTTGCGCAAATCGGCGTCCGATTTGAACACGCCTGTGAACTGCGTCGTGATCGTGCTGACATCCTTGTGGTGGACGCCCCGTGTCGACATGCATTCATGTACGGCGTCGATCAGGACCGCCGTGCCCATCGGGGCAAGGCTGTCGGTAATCGCATCACAGATTTGCGCGGTCATGGT